>NZ_CP199753.1:3657500-3892500 GCF_052655985.1 Alishewanella sp. HL-SH05 | reverse complement strand
ATAGTACCGTAACTTCGGGAGAAGGTACGCTCTTTGATGTGAAGCCCTTGCGGTGTAAGCATTGGAGAGTCGCAGTGACCAGCTGGCTGCAACTGTTTATTAAAAACACAGCACTCTGCAAACACGTAAGTGGACGTATAGGGTGTGACACCTGCCCGGTGCCGGAAGGTTAATTGATGGGGTTAGCGCAAGCGAAGCTCTTGATCGAAGCCCCGGTAAACGGCGGCCGTAACTATAACGGTCCTAAGGTAGCGAAATTCCTTGTCGGGTAAGTTCCGACCTGCACGAATGGTGTAATGATGGCCAGGCTGTCTCCAGCCGAGACTCAGTGAAATTGAAATTGCGGTGAAGATGCCGTATACCCGCGGCTAGACGGAAAGACCCCGTGAACCTTTACTATAGCTTGGCACTGAACATTGACCCTACATGTGTAGGATAGGTGGGAGGCTTTGAAGTTGGAACGCTAGTTCTGATGGAGCCGTCCTTGAAATACCACCCTTGTATGTTTGATGTTCTAACGTAGGTCCCTGAATCGGGATTGCGGACAGTGTCTGGTGGGTAGTTTGACTGGGGCGGTCTCCTCCTAAAGAGTAACGGAGGAGCACGAAGGTTGGCTAAGTACGGTCGGACATCGTACGGTTAGTGTAATGGTAGAAGCCAGCTTAACTGCGAGACAGACACGTCGAGCAGGTACGAAAGTAGGTCATAGTGATCCGGTGGTTCTGTATGGAAGGGCCATCGCTCAACGGATAAAAGGTACTCCGGGGATAACAGGCTGATACCGCCCAAGAGTTCATATCGACGGCGGTGTTTGGCACCTCGATGTCGGCTCATCACATCCTGGGGCTGAAGTCGGTCCCAAGGGTATGGCTGTTCGCCATTTAAAGTGGTACGCGAGCTGGGTTTAGAACGTCGTGAGACAGTTCGGTCCCTATCTGCCGTGGGCGTTGGATGATTGAGTGGAGTTGCTCCTAGTACGAGAGGACCGGAGTGAACGAACCGCTGGTGTTCGGGTTGTCATGCCAATGGCATTGCCCGGTAGCTACGTTCGGAACGGATAACCGCTGAAAGCATCTAAGCGGGAAGCCGGCCACAAGATGAGTCATCCCTTAGACTTCGAGTCTACTAAAGGGTCGTTGAAGACCACAACGTTGATAGGTGAGGTGTGGAAGCGTGGTGACACGTTAAGCTAACTCATACTAATTGCCCGAGAGGCTTAACCATACAACGCCCAAGATGTTTTAAGAAAAGAATACAGTGTGAATTTACTTATCAGATTGCCGAATATTGGAATACGTTTTTATCAAATCCTTCCATGGATTTGACCCTAACGGGCAGCACTAAAGTGCGTTAAAACGTGTTCCCTACAAGTTTTTGCCTGGTGGCAATAGCGCTGTGGAACCACCTGACTCCATTCCGAACTCAGAAGTGAAACGCAGCTGCGACGATGGTAGTGTGGCATTCGCCATGCGAGAGTAGTACACCGCCAGGCACCTCATTCAATAGAAAGCCCTACTCGCAAGAGTGGGGCTTTTTTATTGGTTGAAATATCTTGGTGCGGTGTACTGCTCGAGCAGGGCGACACCATGCGACAAAAACGTCTGGAACGTTTTTGGACAGCTTTAGCTGGCCGCGCAGCGGCGAACCCCAGGCAAGGGGTGAGCAAAGTAGTACAGCGATGATGGCCCGCACAGTGCAAAATTCGCTGGGGCACGCGGTTAATACGTCCTTGTACGCTCCTCTTTTGCATCCATGCAAAAGACGTCCCCAGCCAAATTCTGCCCTATGCTGTTTCGTGCTAATCGATTTGATCTTTTCATTTAATGTTAACGTCTCTTCATTTCCGCAGGGTCTCTAAACACATTCTGAGCATGGGAAAGGTACCACTGATAAAGCTATGCCACGCATTGCTGCAGGCATCGCATCTTCCTCATAAAGATTTTATCTTTGAGTTAGGGTGAGGTTTAATTCTTAATGTTCGGGTCTATGGGTTGCGGCTTAATAATTCGAACTGCTGATCACTGAGGATCTTTCGATAATGTAAGCCTGCTAAACCTTGTAAGCCACCGGTGTGGAAAAAAGCGATGCGTTTATTTGCTGGGATCTTGCCTTGGTCCAATAGCCTAAATAACTGTTGTAGTGCTTTGCCGGTATACACCGGTTCTATACTGATATTTTGTTGTTGTTTTGCCTGACAACAAAAATCAATTAACTCGTTAGATACCTTGGCATAGTTAGAGTCGGCAGGTTGAATTGACCAGTTTTGATCATTTGCGGCAGCTATCATCGAATGAGGTAAGCATAGTTTTACCTTATCTGTTAAGGCGCTGTCTTTGACGACGGCTAAACCCAATATTTGCGTATGCGGATATCGCTCGACCAGACCTGCCAAAGTGCCGCCACTGGCCGTAGCACAGCATAGTAGGTCGGCAATACCATTGGGTGTTTCGGCTAACGGTAATGTGGCAACGCCTGCTGCGCCTTGTAAATTGCTGCCACCTTCCGGTATCACAAGATAATCGGGATACTGTTGCTGCAAATATAAATTGAACTCACTGCTGGAACGCTGTCTAAACTGTGTTCGTGTTAAGGCGTGTAATTGCATGCCATGCTTTAAGCACTGGGCTAATGTTGGGTTATTTAAGTCTAGCTGCTCGGTACGCACTAAGCCGATGGTCGGAAAATGGTAATAGTGTCCAGCAGCAGCGAGGGCGGCTAAATGGTTAGAAAAGGCTCCGCCTAAGCTAAGAATGCCTTGCGTGGGCAAACGTTGTTGTAATGCGTTGTGTAATTTTAGCCACTTATTACCCGCAATTTGAGCCACAGGCGGGACTAGGTTTAATAACCATAGCTCGTTGTTGTTCGCGTTGAGGCGTTCGTCATACCAGCGTTGCCAGTGTATTGGGGGAAGTGTCATCGTCGTTATTCGTCTGCTTATCTTTAACGTAAATTACTATTACAGTATAAGGTGCAGCGAGTATAACTGACGCAGTGATTTGTTAGCAAAGCGCGTGAATAGCTGACAAAAAAGCAGCAGTACGTGGTTTTTTTCAGTAATTGGGTTAATTTGGCAAAAAAGTCATAAAAAGCTATTTTCTTGCCTGAGACTTACTTAGAATAGCGTTAACTCTTCTAAATTTTTTTTCTGATTGCTGACACGCTCTTGTTGGCTTTAGCAGTCGGATGTTGTTAAAAGGATCCACCTTCTCCATGTTTAATAAACTGCGCGGCATTTTCTCAAATGATCTGTCCATCGATCTTGGTACAGCGAATACTCTTATTTATGTAAAAGACCAAGGTATCGTTTTGAACGAGCCTTCTGTAGTCGCTATCCGACAGGAACGCGCCGGTGGTCCTAAGAGCGTGGCAGCAGTAGGGCATGCGGCTAAACGCATGCTGGGTCGTACGCCTGGTAATATCAAAGCTATTCGCCCGATGAAAGATGGGGTCATTGCAGACTTTTATGTTACTGAAAAAATGTTACAGCATTTTATTCGCCAAGCGCACAGCAACAGTTTTTTTCGGCCTAGCCCACGCGTTTTAGTGTGTGTTCCTTGTGGTTCTACTCAAGTTGAGCGTCGTGCTATTCGTGAATCTGCCCAAGGCGCCGGTGCGCGTGAAGTGTACTTAATTGATGAGCCTATGGCCGCAGCCATTGGTGCGGGCTTACCGGTTTCAGAAGCTACCGGCTCTATGGTCGTTGATATCGGTGGTGGTACTACAGAAGTCGCTATTATCTCGTTAAATGGTGTGGTGTATTCTTCTTCCGTGCGGATTGGTGGTGACAAGTTTGATGATGCGATTGTTAACTATATTCGTCGTAACTACGGCATTTTAATTGGTGAAGCAACGGCTGAGCGCATTAAGACAGAAATTGGCTCGGCTTACCCGAGTGACGATGTGTTAGAAATTGAAGTACGTGGTCGTAACCTTGCTGAAGGTGTACCACGTAGCTTTACTATGACCAGTAATGAAATTTTAGAAGCCTTACAAGAACCATTAGCCGGTATTGTTAGTGCTGTAATGGTTGCCTTAGAGCAATCCCCACCTGAGTTAGCGTCAGATATTTCTGAGCGCGGCATGGTATTAACCGGCGGTGGTGCACTGTTACGTGATCTAGATCGTTTGTTAATGGAAGAAACCGGTATTCCGGTTGTTGTGGGTGATGATCCATTAACATGCGTGGCTCGTGGTGGTGGTAAGGCGCTGGAGATGATCGATATGCACGGTGGCGATGTTTTCAGTTACGAGTAATGAGGTTTAGCACCGTCAGAGACCTACATGAATGATTTTTTTAGTCGTGGCCCGGCACTCGGGCTACGTTTAGTATTTGCTATAGCCTGCAGTGTCGGGCTAATGTTTGTTGACCGCTATACCGAAAGCTCCACGCAGTTGCGTAGTTATCTCACTTCAGCCGTTAGCCCGCTATTTTATGTGGCAAGTTTACCTGAAAGTCTTATTTCCGGTGCCTCAGAGCAGCTTTTGTCTCAGCAGCAGTTATTAGCTGAAAATGCTGAGCTCAAAACACGCTTATTGAACCAAGAAACGCAATTACAGTTGTTATCGTTTTTAAAACAAGAGAACAACAAACTACGAGCGTTACTTGGTTCAGCACCTGTGGTCGAGGGGCAGCGCCTGATTGCTGAAGTACTTGCCGTATACAGCCATCCTTTTAGTCATCAAATTGTGTTGAACAAAGGCACTAATGATGGCGTCACGGTGCATCAACCCATTATCGATGAAAAAGGGGTGCTTGGGCAGATCGTCAACGTTGGGCCAAATAGTAGCCGCGCTTTGTTAATTTCCGATAATACTCATGCAGTTTCATTACGTGCAGAACGTACGGGGGTGCGCACCGTGGCAGAAGGTTTAGGCCAATGGGATATGCTGCGCGTTATCCATTTACCGTTGAGTACCGATATTCGAGAGGGCGATCGTTTGTTAACCTCTGGCTTGGACGGCCGTTTCCCTGAAGGCTATCCCGTGGCGGAAGTCATTAACGTTATTCGAGATGATAGCCAACCGTTTATGACGGTATATGCCAAACCTTATGCCAGCTTGGATCGCATCCGACATGTGTTGATCTTATGGCCAGGCACGCAGGTTGAAGCGGTGCGGCAGGAAGAGGAACCAGAATAATGCGCCCAGCACAGGGTTTAGGTTTTATTTATTTAAGTTTAATTACAGCGTTGTTGCTGACGGTTATTCCGGTACCGTTTCAATTCAGCTTATTTCGGCCCGATTGGGTGTTGCTTGTTTTAATGTATTGGACCTTAGCCTTACCACGTAGAGTGAATATTGGTACGGCTTTCTTTATGGGGTTTTTAACCGACGTTCTGGTGGGCACTGTGTTAGGGGTTAACGCCTTAGCGTTTTCAGTGGTTGCTTTTGTGATGGCGGTTAACCATCTGCAAATTCGCAACTTTGGTGTTATCCAGCAAAGTTTATTAGTCGGTTTGTTGTTAGCACTGTATCAATTATTGCTTTTTTGGTTGAGTAACTTTTTAACGGGCGTTAATTTCCGCCCCGCCTATTTGTGGCCTGTGCTGACTGGCATGCTGGTTTGGCCCTGGTTGTTTTGGTTTCTACGGCGTTATCGCCGCCAATTTAAGATCCAATAATGTATCCGAAAATTGCTTTAGCTTCAGCCTCACCTCGTCGGCGCGAATTGTTGCAACAGTTGGGTGTGGAGTTTGATTTAATCAGTGCGTCGATCGATGAAAGTGTTTTGCCAAATGAAACGGCTGCCGCCTATGTGAGCCGTTTGGCACTGCAAAAAGCACAAGTCGGCGCCGCAAAAATGGCCAACGCATTACCCGTTCTGGGCTCAGACACCAGTGTGGTGGTTGACAATAAAATTTTAGGTAAGCCAACGGATTATGCTGATTTTCTGGCTATGATGCAGTTATTATCCGGCCGTCAGCATCAAGTTATGACTGCCGTTGCCATTGTTTCACCAAGCCAAACCTTACAAGCGTTAGCAATAACAGATGTGTTTTTCCGAGAAATTAGTGAAGCCGAAATGGCTGACTATTGGTTAACTAAAGAACCTTGCGATAAAGCCGGCGGTTATGGCATTCAGGGTTTAGCCGGTAAGTTTGTCGAAAAAATTCATGGTAGTTATAGTGCTGTAGTAGGTTTGCCGCTGTGTGAAACAGATCGTTTATTACAGCAGTTATCGAGGTAGGCATGAGTGCCGAGTTACTGATTAACGTTACCCCTACCGAAACACGTGTTGCGCTGATTGAAAATGGCGTGCTGCAAGAGTTGCATATCGAGCGTCAGGCCCGTTTGGGGCTGGTGGGCAATATTTATGTCGGTAAAGTCAGCCGCGTATTGCCGGGCATGCAAGCCGCCTTTGTCGATATTGGCATTGATAAAGCCGCTTTTTTGCATGCATCAGATATCGTGCAACACAATGAAGCCACTGAACTAGATCACAAACCCGGTATTAGTAAAGATATTCGTGTATTAGTGCGTGAAGGGCAGTACCTATTAGTGCAGGTTGTTAAAGATCCGCTAGGGACTAAAGGCGCTCGTTTAACCACGGACATCACCTTACCTTCACGCTATTTAGTCTTTATGCCCGATTCATCGCATGTCGGTGTATCCCAGCGCTTAGAAAGTGAAGCGGAGCGACAGCGGCTAAAAGAGATCGTATCCAATAATATGGACGACAGCGGGGGGTTTATTGTACGTACTGCCGCAGAAGGCGCCGCTGAAGATGAACTGATACATGATGCCAAATTCTTAAAAAAACTCTGGAGCAAGGTGCTCAAGCGCAAAAAAAATACGCGCAAAGAAGCGGTTGTCTATGAAGACTTAACCCTGTGTTATCGCATATTACGTGACTTTGTCGGCACAGAGTTGGAGCGAGTACGAGTTGATTCAAAGCTTACCTTTCAACAACTTACCGCTTTTTGTGAAGAGTTTATGCCACAAAGTGTGCCCTTGCTAGAGTATTACCCCGGCGAGCGGCCGATTTTTGATATGTTCGATGTTGAAAATGAGATCCAGCGAGCTTTAGAGCGCAAGGTGCCTTTAAAAAGTGGTGGCTATTTGATTATCGATCAAACCGAAGCTATGACCACTATCGATGTGAATACCGGTGCCTTTGTCGGCCACCGAAATTTAGATGAAACCATTTTCAATACGAATACCGAAGCCACCCAAGCCATCGCACGGCAATTACGGCTGCGTAACTTGGGCGGTATTATTATTATCGATTTTATCGATATGCAAAATGAAGAACATAAACGGCGCGTATTTCATAGTTTAGAGCTAGCATTAGCCCGCGATCGAGCCAAAACCAATATTCATGGTTTTTCTGCGCTGGGTTTAGTGGAAATGACGCGCAAAAGAACCCGCGAAAGTTTGGAACATATTCTATGCTCAGAGTGTCCAGTATGTATGGGCCGCGGTTCGTTAAAAACCGTTGAAACCGTTTGTTTTGAAATTTTGCGCGAAATCGTGCGGGTTAATCGGGCTTATTCTGCAGATAAGTTTGTGGTTTATGTTGCACCTGTTGTTAAAGATGCACTAACGACAGATGAGTTTCATAGTTTAGCTGAGTTGCAGGTTTTTATAGGTAAGCAAATCAGCATACATGCAGAGCCGATGTATACACAGGAGCAGTTTGACGTGGTAATGATGTAGTGCAGAAAACAAAGCAATTTTGTTTTTACTGTCTGCATAAATTATGGATAGCGCTGGCTATTTGTTTGGTGGTGTTAGCTACCGTGGTGTCGGTGCTACGTATTGCGCTACCTTATGCAGACAATTACAAGCACCATATTGAACAAGTACTGACTAGACAACTCGGTACTGAAATTACTATTGGCCAAATTACCGCCGCGTGGCGACAAAGCGGCCCCGCTCTTGTGTTAGAACAAGTCGAGTTGAATGCGGCCGAGCAGCTACAACTGCATATTGAACAAACGTCTATTCGTATCGACTTCTGGGGAAGTCTTACTTCAAGACAACTTACCGCTGAACATTTTGAATTGCGCGGCTTACGTTATTGGTTAGATGCCGATGCACTGGTGCAGCCGGGATCTAAACAAGTAGGCTCGGTGAGTAAGGTGCTACTGGCGTTAGAGCAATTATTTTTCCGGCAATTAAAAGAATTTACCCTGCGCGATAGCCAGCTGATCCTGTTTAGCACCGATAATCCGCAGTTGGTATTGGATATCAGCCAGTTAAATTGGCGCAACCTACAACAACACCACCAAGGTCATGGCGAGCTATCCATCGCCGATGTTACGGCTAATACCGTCAGTTTTATCTTAGATTTTCAAGGCCCAAGTTTGGCTGACTCTCAGGGCCAGCTATATCTGCAAAGTTCTGAATTAGACTTAATCCCGTTATTTCGGCAGTGGCTACCGCAAACCCATCGATTAGAGAAAGCCAGTATTAACTTTGAGGCTTGGGCTTCACTCGACAACGGTCAATTACATCAGATCCACGTTGAGTTAGCGGATAACAGCATGCATTGGCAGCGCGCCGGTACTAAGCACAGTTTAAAGTTGGGGCCAGGGCAATTGTTATGGCAACCGGTGGCAGAAGGCTGGCAATTGTTATCCAGTGAATTGAGTTTGGCGGATGAACTGGAAGTGTGGCCCGGATTGCAGTTTCAACTGCATAAAACCCCAGAGCGCTGGGTTGCTGCGATCCAGCAATTTCAGTTAGATGCCTTAGAGCCACTGGCGCAATTGTGGGCTGAAGACAGCCAAGTGCTGCAGGGTATTTTAGCTTATCAACCTTCGGGCTATTTAGAACAGGCGCATTTGGCATGGCAAGACACGCAATGGCAGCTACAAGGTCAATTCAGCGGTTTTAGTAATCTTGCCGTAAAAGACATACCTGGTACTGAAAACTTAGCAGGGCAGTTTTGGGCGGGCAACAACTTTGCCTTGTTAGCGCTGTCGGCAGAAGAGCAGCAATTAACCTGGGATGGTTTATTTAAACAGGCCTGGCCTTATCAGCAATTAACAGCGGATATTCGTTTACTTAAACGGAACAACAACTGGCAGTTACAGATCCCCACTTTACAGCTGCAAGCCACCGACTTTAGTTTTGACGGCCAACTGGCTTTAACACTGTCTGAACAACCCGAGTTAGCTTTGCTGGCACAAGTCACCGGTTTAGATGCGGCCAATGCCCATTATTATTATCCGCAGCGCTATATGCCGGAGAAAACGCGAGACTATCTGACTAATGCGCTCAATAGCGGTCAAGTGATCCAAACCACTTTTTTGTGGCAAGGCGCCTTTGCCGATTATCCGTTTCGTGAGGGGCAAGGCCATTTTCAAGCTTTTGCCGAGCTAAGCGAAGGGGTGTTTTATTTTGCACCCAACTGGCCGCCCTTAACGGAGTTGCATGGAACTTTGCTGTTTGATAATGCCAGTATGCTGATTGAATCACACAGCGCAAACCTTGCTGAATTGGCATTAACGGAGGTGGTCAGCGCCACTATCCCGAATTTGTTTGACGCGACCCAGTTGGATATTCGTTTAAATTCACAGTTAGACAGTCGCAATATCACCGAGGTCATCTCGCAGTCGTCATTAAAAGACAACTTAGGTAAAACGTTAGCGCACTTAGGGTTAAGCGGGCCACAACGTGTTGAGATGCTACTAGAAATAGGCTTACGTGAACCAAGTGTGAAAGTGAGTGGTGTCACGCGTTTACTGAATGTGCAAGCCAACTTACAAGCCCCCGCACTGCAAATTAATGGTTTAACTGGCAGTATTCAGTTTATTAATGAACAAATCAGCAGTGATCAGCTGCAATTTAATTGGCAAGGCATTCAAGGTGCCGCGGAATTAAAAGGAAGCTTACAAGAAAAAGGTTACAAAGTTGACCTCGCTGTAAATGGCTTAACACCGGCGACCGATCTCACTTTGCCGTTGTGGCCGGAAGCCGCAGATTTGCTTGAGGGTGAACTGGATTGGCAGTTAAAGCTGGCGTTATTATTACCGAGCAGTGGTTTTACCTATCAGGCCGAGCTCAGTGCGCGGCTGGATGACTTAGCCGTAAACTTACCTACCCCCTTTGCTAAAACACAGCAGCAAGCTGCCAGCTTACAATTGGTGGCGCACGGTAATGAACAGCAAAGTTATTTTACGTTGGATTATCCAGGGCTACTTAACTTTCAAGCCGAACTGCCACACAGTACAGGCGCGATAAGTCGTGCACAGTTATCGGTTGGTAGTGCGGACCCAGGGCTGGGAAGTAAAGGGTTTAATGTCGACATCAATTTGCCAGCAGTCAGTTTGCTGCCATGGTACGAGTTTTTACAGCCGTTACTCAGTTTAAAGAACGAGGGCCAAGGGTTGTTACCGCCGTTAAACAAAGTGCGTGGCCGTATTGGCGCGATAGCGCTACCCGATAATTTGCAGTTAACCAATACGGTTTTTGAGTTATCAAGCACAGAACAAGCCTGGCAGTTACAGCTTAATGGAACAGAATTAGCAAGTCGTTGGCAGTTTTTCCATGACTGGCAGGCGCAAGGCATCGCCGCGCAGTTTGATTACTTGCATCTTGCTTTACCCGAAAAAGACGCGGCCTTGGCAGAAAACGAACGTGCTGTAGCGTTATTAGCAGAGTTACCTGAGCAACAATGGTTAACCCAAATGGTACCATTGCAATTAAGTTGTCAGGATTGCTCAATTGGTCATTACCGTTTCGGTAATGTGCAAATTCAAGCCGCAGGTACAGGTGATAGCTGGCAGTTACGCCAATTCGATGCCGATTACAAAGGCAGTAAGCTTGGCGTGTCAGGCTATTGGCAGCCTGATAACGCAGCAGGTGTTAGCCATTTTAATGGTAGCTTCTCTAGCCCGAATATCGGCAACTTATTGGCTGAATATCAATTAAGCACCGCCATTAGCGGCAGCCGCAGTGACATCAGTTTTGAGCTAAATTGGCCAGGTGCGCCGCAACAATTTCGTTTAGGCTCACTCAATGGCAATGTCAAGTTTGTACTTGGTGATGGCGCTTTAACAGAGGTCAGCGATCAGGGCGCGCGGTTATTTTCACTGTTTAGCCTAGACTCGTTAGTGCGTAAATTGCGGCTCGATTTTCGTGATGTGTTTGCCAAAGGTTTTTACTACAACAAAATGAGTGGCACCCTGAACGTGCAACGCGGTATTGCGCAAACCAATGACTTTGTGGTGGATGGTGTGCCAGGCAATTTAGCGATTCAGGGCTATTCTGATCTGGTAAAACGGCAGATGGATTATCAAATGTCCTTTGCGCCGAAAGTGACCTCGAGTTTACCGGTGATCATTGCCTGGATGGTGAATCCCGCGACCGGTTTAGCGGCACTTGCCTTAGATGAAGTCTTTCAATCGGCAGAAGTGATCTCGCGTATTAATTTCACGGTAACCGGCAGTTTTGATAAACCGGTCGTGACGGAAGTCAATCGACACAGCACCGAAGTGCCCGTACCGGTGCGTATTGCTCAACCAGAGGCGGTTCCCCTTGATAACACTCAACCCCGCTCAGACTAAGTGGCAGCTCAGCGCCATTCAATTTAACAGCCAGCCCGATCCCGAGAGTAATTTACGTTTCTTACGTGAGCAATTAGCACAATTGCCGCGTGCTTTGCAGCATCTGGTGGTGCTGCCAGAGTGTTTTGCCGTATTTGGTGGGGCTGAAGGGGTACAGCAACGTTATCAAGAGCCGCTAGGGCATGGGCCTATTCAGCAGGCTTGTGCGGCATTAGCTCAGCAGTATCAGCTGTACTTGGTGGCCGGGAGTTTACCAACATGCACCGATGAGCCAACGCGTTTCGCTGCCAGCAGTGTGTTTTTTGCGCCTGATGGCCAGTTATTGGCCGATTATCAAAAATTACATTTGTTTGATGTAAGCGTGAATGACAGCATGGGATCGTACCGCGAATCGCTCAGTACCCAGCCGGGTAAGAAACTAACATTATCTGTACAGGGCAGTCTGAAACTGGGTATGACTATATGCTATGATGTGCGCTTTGCTGGCTTAACACAGGCGTTAGCCGAGCAGGGTATGAATGTACTCAGCGTGCCGGCGGCGTTTACCGAAGTGACCGGCGCGGCACATTGGCATACGTTATTACGCGCGCGTGCAATTGAAAGCCAAAGCTTTGTGGTGGCGCCAGGTCAAACCGGCACCCATGCCAATGGGCGTAAAACATTCGGCCATAGCCTGATTATTAGCCCTTGGGGCGAGGTATTAGCCGAGGCGGGTTCCGCCCCGGGTTGGATCTCAGTGGCGGTCGATTTGGCCGATTGCCAACAATTGGCCGTAAACATGCCAGTAAAGCAACATAACCGATTTAGAAGTGAGCTGAAATAATGAATGTAGTAGAACAAAACCTAATTAATGCTTCTGAGCTGAGCGCCCGCGATTTAGAACAGACGCTGGGCTTTTTGTTTGCGCATCAGCTCGATTATGCCGATTTATACTTTCAATCTAGCGTGCATGAGTCGTGGGTATTAGAAGATGGCTTGGTAAAAGATGGCTCATTTAATATCGAGCGAGGCGTCGGAGTACGCGCTATTAGCGGCGAGAAAACCGGCTTTGCTTATGCCGATTCGATCAGTAGCGACGCGCTAAAACAAGCGGCTACCGCAGCGCGCGGTATTGCTGCCCATGGTCAACAAGGCAGTGTTAAAGCCTTTAGCCGTAGTGGTAATAGCCAAATTTATTTACCCTGCGAGCCCTTACAAAGCCTAAGCAACACCGACAAAGTCGCTTTATTGCATCAAGTTGAAGCCTTTATTCGCACTTTGAGACAAGCGTGCTGAGCAAGTTATGGTGAGCCTGACTGGCGTTTACGAAGAAATATTGGTTGCAGGCAGCGATGGTACCTATGCGACAGATATTCGTCCTTTAGTACGCTTAAATTGCTCGGTGCTATTAGAAGAAAACGGTCGTCGCGAGCGCGGCAGCGCCGGTGGTGGCGCGAGAACGGATTATCACTATTTTAGTGAAGAAGTTGACGGTGCGGTGCGCTGGCAGCAGTTTGCTCGTGAAGCCGTGCGGATGGCACAAGTTAATTTAACGGCAGTTGATGCGCCTGCTGGCACCATGCCGGTAGTGCTCGGCTCTGGCTGGCCAGGTGTGTTGTTACATGAAGCGGTAGGCCATGGTTTAGAAGGTGATTTTAACCGTAAAGGCTCCTCGACTTTTAGTGGCCGTATTGGTGAGCAAGTGGCGTCGAAGCACTGTACTATTGTTGATGATGGCACCTTAACGGGTCGTCGTGGTTCATTAAATATTGACGATGAAGGCACAGCAAGCCAATACAATGTCTTGATTGAAAACGGTATTCTGAAAGGCTACATTCAAGATAAACATAACGCGATGTTAATGGGCGTGGCACCTACCGGTAATGGCCGTCGTGAGTCATTTGCGCACTTACCCATGCCACGGATGACCAACACCTACATGTTAGCGGGCGAATATAGCCCAGAAGAAATTATTAGCAGCGTGAAGAAGGGCATTTATGCGCCTAACTTTGGTGGTGGCCAGGTAGATATTACCTCGGGTAAATTCGTGTTTTCGGCTTCTGAAGCCTACTTAATTGAAGACGGTAAAATTACCACACCGATTAAAGGCGCGACGTTAATTGGTAACGGCCCAGAAGCGATGCAACATGTGTCTATGGTCGGCAATGACATGCGCTTAGACAGCGGTATCGGCGTCTGTGGTAAACAAGGTCAAAGTGTACCGGTTGGTGTAGGGCAGCCTACCTTGAAACTGGATGCGCTGACCGTTGGCGGCACTCAATAATTAATAATAGATAGCGTTAACCTCTGGATCTGCCGGCACAGGCCGGCATTACTACATACGCAGGAAAGAAAGATGGCAGCATTTGGTACGGTATTCACCCCCGAGATGATTATCTCGCGTTATGAACAAAATCAGTGGATCACACCAGCAATGGTGTCGAGTAATAGCATCAGTTTGCACCCGGGTGCACATGTGCTGCATTACGCTAGCACCTGTTTTGAAGGGCTAAAAGCGTTTCGTCACGCGGATGATTCTATTCATATTTTTCGGATGGATAAAAACGTGGCGCGCTTACAGCAAAGTAGTGCTTTGCTGGCGTTACCTGCTTTTGACCCGGTCATGTTATCCAACATGATCATGGATATCGTGCGTCAATATGCGGCAGATGTGCCAAGCCCACCGGGCTCAATGTATATTCGCCCTACCCATATCGGTACCGAAGGCTCTATCGGTAAAGCCGCAGCACCCAGTTTAAATTCGATGCTGTATGTGCTGTTATCTCCGGTGGGTGATTATTTTGCCGGTGGCGCCATGGCGCTAAGATTATTGCTAGAAGACGATGCCCGCTGTGCTAGCCATATGGGCATGGTAAAAAGTGGTGGTAATTATGCCAGCGCACTGCAGCCTATTATGAAAGCCCGTGCCGCAGTGCAAGCCGATCAGGTCTTGTTCTGCCCGAACGGCGATGTACAAGAAACCGGTGCTGCGAACTTCTTATTAATTGATGGTAATGAAATTATAACTAAAGCACTGGATAGCTCGTTCTTGCACGGCATTACGCGTGATTCTATTCTAACGCTGGCGCGTGACCGCGGTATGAAAGTGTCTGAGCGTGAGTTAACGGTCGACGAGTTACTCGAGCGCGCAGTACGGCCCGGTGCCGAAGCCGCGTTATCCGGCACTGCTGCAGTCTTAACGGCGGTCGGTACCTTGATCCATGAAAACAAAGAGTATCAAGTTGGCGGTGGTGAGGCAGGGCAAACCACAGCGGCCTTGCGTCAGGCGCTAAATGATATTCAATGGGGTAGAGCTGAAGATAAATTTGGTTGGTTGACTAAGGTTTGCTAAACCCGGCAGTTATACGCTGATTATTACGGCAGCTGCGGCTGCCGTATTTATAGGTATAAACAAAATGACTGGTGATAAAGCGGTACGGGCTGCTATCATTCTGCTTACACGCGAATAACAGCCAGAGAACAACATGGATCAGCAGCCTTTTTATAACCTTGCTTTATCTGAGGCCGATTTACCGGCGTTAGCGCAATTAAACTGGCAGCCCCTTTCCCCTCAATATAAACCGTTAATCGTGGCTTTAGACCTCGGCTGGACAGCCTTGCTGACACTCCTTTGGCTGGTCTTGCTGTATCAACCGTTTTGGCCTGTTGATGAAGTCCATCAGCCGCTGTTGCTTTTTATAGGCTTGCTGATCAGTGGCCTGGGGCTGCTGCTGGCAACTTGGGATCATTTTGCACTGCCAACATACGCTTATGCGTTACGAGAGCATGATCTTAGTTTTCAACGCGGTTTATTTTTTCGTAAAAGCACCACGCAACCATTATTGCGTATTCAGCATATTGAGCTAAAACAAGGGCCCTTAGATCGCTGGGCCGATTTAGCCACGCTACAAGTATTTAGTGCGGGTGGCGCCATGCATACTTTTCAAATCCCCGGTTTACCCGCTGATACCGCCCAACAAATTCGCCAGTTAATTTTGCAACATAAGGATATGCAGCAACATGGCTGAGCCGCAGATCAGTGTCAGTAAAGCAACGCCGGCCCTAGATGCTTTATCGCAATGGCAGCGTGTATCGCCGATTGCGCTGTTGTACCTGGCGTTACGTTTATTTAAAGCGATTTTTGGTAACGTGAGCTACTTGGCCCCGGTGCTGATTGTGTTTTATCAAGGCATACAGCGGCAACCTCGCGCTTTCTTGCTTGGCGTACTGGTGGTGTTGCTGTTGCTGATCGTGGTTGCCTTGTTGCGCTATTGGGCTTTTCGTTTTCGCATTATTGATGAAACGGTGGAGATCCGTTCGGGCGTGCTGCGTAAAGCGCAGTTAAATTTACCCTTTAATCGCATTCAAAATGTGAGGCTACAACAACCGCTGTACTATCGGCCGACAGGGCATTTATGTGTGCATTTAGACACGGCCGGTTCCAAAGTGCAAGAAGCGCAGCTGGCGGCGTTACCCGAACATTGGGCACAACAATTACAACTCGCTATTTATGCTAAACGCCAAGCTTTAGCCACTGCCGCGCAGCCACTTGAGTGCATCGACGAAACCGCCACAGCCAATACTGAAGCTGCGACACCAGCCACAGATCCAACAGAAACACTGCTCTGTCGTCGTGATATTGGCGATTTGGTGCTATACGGCATTAGTAATAACCGAGTGATTTTAGCGTTGGGTTTGTTAGCGCCTTTTTATCGCCCTTTAGTGGATACGCTAAATGAAAAGTTACCTGTATTGGGCTTAGATATTAGCGGTTGGTTTAACCCTGCTCAGCAATCATGGTTCGGCGTGGGGTTAGCCGTGCTCGCGACTGCAATGTTCTTTATGCTGCTGATCACACTGGGATCAATTGCTTTATCGGTGATCAGTTACTATCAATTTCGTTTGTACCGCACGCAGGACCGCTATATTCGGCGCAGTGGTTTGTTTACCCGCCATGAGATCAGCATGACATTATCGCGTTTGCAGTGGGTAAAGTTACAACAAGATTGGTTAGATAAACTGCTTGGGCGCTGTAATTTACATTATGAACAACTGTTTTCACCGCTGGAAGCCATGCAGCAAAATGCCGGCCACAGTAAAATTATGGTGCCAGCACTCCATCCTGATGCCGCAGCGCAATTACTTTATGCAGCTTACCCACAACAACAATTAGCAAAAATGGTTTTAAAAGGGGTGAATTGGCGATATTTAATTCCGAGCGCACTGTTTGTCAGTTTACCGTTATTGGTGATCAGTTTGTTGTTGCTGATACGCACCTCAGTATGGATGGGCAGTTTTGGCATTTTGCTTACCGCAGTAGTGCAAGTATTGCTATTGATGCGCTGGCGTAAGTTTGGTTACGCACTTGATACTGAGTTTTTGTATATCCGACAGGGCGTGATTGGCGCAGATTATTATTGTGTGCCACTGCATAAGTTACAGCAACTGACCTTAAACCAGCATTGGTTTATGCGCCGAGCGCAGCTGCAACATTTGCGGTGTGTGTATGCGGCTGGCGCATTGAATATTCCCTATATGCCGCAAGCCGATGCACAAAAACTGGCTAACTACGCCTTGTATCAAGCACAAGCCAGTGGCAAAGGCTGGATGTGAGCCTTGGCACACATCCAGTATTTGATTAGGGGGTTATTCAGGCAGGATCAACGGTCGGATCAGCTGAAATAGCTCACGGAAAGCCTTTGGGGGTTGCTCTTTTTCTGCTTCACGTTTGGCATTACGGATCAGTTGTCGTAATTGCTGTACGTCTACCTCAGGGTAATCTGCAATAAACGCCGTTACCGCATCGCTATCGGCTAATAAGCGATCGCGCCATGTTTCAACTTTATGAAATTGCTTAGTTGCCGCGCGATTGGTGTTACGGATCAGTGCTAGCGCCTGTTCAATCGGCTCTAAATCGCGATCACGCATTAACCGGCCAATAAACTGTAAATGGCGGCGTAACGCTTCGCGTTTTTTAGCCAGTCTATCGGCTAATTCTAGTGCGTCTTTTAATTCGTCATCCAGCGGCACCTTAGCGCGTAATGCTGGGCTAAGAGCCAGTAGCTCTTCACCGAGCTCCTGCATGGCTAACATTTCACGTTTAATCTGGCTTTTACTGATGTGATCCGGTTGTTCCAGCCATTTGCTGTCACCGTATTTAAATTCTGTATCTGTCATGGCTCTAAGTTCTATAAAAATAATTACACCTAGTATATCACTAAACTCGGCAGAGCAGGCAGCAGCCTTTGTCTGACTATGATAAGCTTAGCCCATTGATTTAGAGGTAAGAGTAACTATGCAGCAACAATCAGAAATTCAACGGGAAATTGCCGAAGTAAAAGAAGCCGTTAGTCAGGTGTTAGCCCATGCCAAACGCTTAGGGGCCAGTAGTGCGGAAGCGTCAATGAGCCGTACTCGTGGTTTAAGTGTCGAAACTCGACACGGTGAAGTGGAAACGGTTGAATTTAACCAAGACGGTGGTTTAGGCATTAGCCTGTATTTTGGCCAGCGTAAAGGTTCTGCCTCTACTGCCGATCTTAGCCCGCAAGCGCTAGAGCGTGCAGTGGCTGCCGCAGCAGATATTGCCCGCTACACCTCAGAAGATCCGCATGCTGGCGTAGCGGAAGCGGCATGGTTAGAGTTTAACCCACCAGAGTTAGATTTATATTACCCCGACAGCATTGATACTGAACAGGCTATTGCGCTGTGTGCTGGCGCAGAAGACGCTGCCTTTGCGGCGGATAGCCGCATTACCAATTCTGAAGGGGCGTCGTTTTCAACACACCAAGGTTTAAAAGTGTATGGCAACAGCCATGGTCAGATTGTCGGTTACCCGAGTTCTCGGCATAGTTTTAGCTGCGTGGTAATTGGTGAGCAAGACGACGATATGCAGCGCGATTATAGCTTCACTGTGGCACGGCGCTATGCTGACTTGTTAGATCCCAAACAAATTGGCCGCGAAGCCGCACTAGAAACGGTTGCGCGTTTAAATGCCCGTAAGATCCCGACGCAAAAAGTCCCGGTGATATTTCGGGCAGACATTGCCAGCAGTTTGTTTGGGCATTTAGTGTCTGCTATCAGCGGGGGCAGTATTTATCGTAAATCGAGTTTCTTACTTAATAAAGTTGGCCAGCCCATTATGGCGCCGCACCTGACGATAGTAGAGCAACCGCACCTGAAGTTGGCGTTGGCTTCTAGCCCCTTTGATGCGGAAGGTGTTAAAACGCGTGATTTAGCGGTAATCGAAAATGGCGTGTTAAACACCTACCTGACCACCAGCTACTCCGCGCGTAAATTAAACATGGCCAGCACCGGGCATGCCGGTGGTATTCATAACTGGTTGATTAACCATAGTGATGCCGATTTAGCCGGTTTGTGTAAACAGATGGGCAAAGGCTTACTCGTGACCGAGCTGATGGGGCAAGGCGTAAACACGGTAACCGGCGATTATTCTCGCGGCGCTAGCGGCTTCTGGGTTGAGCATGGCGAAATTCAGTTCCCAGTAGCAGAAGTGACCATTGCGGGTAATTTGGCTGATATGTTTATGAATATTGCAGCTGTGGGTAATGATGTTGATCGGCGCGGAGGCGTACTCACGGGGTCGGTTTTAATCAGTCAAATGCAGGTTGCGGGCAGTTAATGTATACTTTTGCTGGATTAATAAGCGTTAAACGAGACCTATGTCTGAGTGGCAACGCTTTTATCTGTGTTGAACAAACCGGCAGCATGAAAGGCTAAGTTAGCCGTGAGCAGTAAATATAAAGCCCCGCATTTTGCGGGGCTTTGGTTTTTGTGTGCACTGGCGAAGCTTAATGCCAAACCTTTAAATACTAAATGTACAACGGCTTAGCATTAATTAGCCTGCAGCTTAGTCAATCTTGGTTTTTAAACCGCGACGAATTAACAATGCATCTGTGGTTGGCTCTTGTCCACGAAACGCTTTATAAGAATCCATGGTTGGGCGTGAGTTGCCGACTTCTAGAATGTTTTTACGATAATGGTCGCCATTTTCACGCGTTAAGCCACCGTTCTTCTGCACATAAGCAAAGGCATCGGCGGCAAGAATTTCACTCCACATATACGCGTAATAGCCTGCTGAGTAGCCACCGCCCATCGAATGTGAGAAGAAATTTGATTTATAACGTGGTGGCACGGCAGGTAAATCAACACCATGCTTTTTCAATGCCGCGGCTTCAAAAGCTTGCGGATCTTGCAGTGGCGCATCGGCCGGTAATGAGTGCCATTCCATATCTAATAACGCGGCAGACATATACTCTAATGTATCAAAGCCTTGGTTAAAGCTACGCGAGCGAATCACTTTTTCTAATAAGGCAGCAGGGATCGGCTCACCGGTTTGATAGTGTTTGGCGTAGTTGCTTAAAATCTCGGGATGTTGTGCCCAGTCTTCTTCAAAGGTAGACGGGAACTCAACAAAGTCACGCGATACCGCAGTCATTGCCAGCGAAGGGTTTTTAACATTTGAGAGCATACCGTGAACACCATGGCCTAACTCATGGAAAATGGTAGTGGTGTGATCATAGCTGATTAACGTAGGTTGCCCCTCTGGCGCTTTGGGAATATTCATGACGTTAACTACAACAGGCTTTTGCCCCGTCAAATGTGATTGCCCTACAAAGGCGCTCATCCAAGCCCCGCCGCGCTTGCCTTCACGTGCAAAGTAATCGGCGTAGAAAATGGCTAAGCTGCTACCATCCGCGTCAAATACTTCATAAGCGACAACATCAGGATGATAAACCGGTAAATCTGGTCGAGGTTTGAAGCTAATGCCATAAAAACGGTTTAAATAATAAAACACACCGTCTTCTAATACGCGGTTGAATTCAAAATACTGTTTAACTTCGTTTTCGTCTAAGTCATATTTTGCTTGGCGAACAAACTCAGCATAGTATTCCCAATCCCAAGGTTGTACTTCAAAATCACCGCCTTTTTCAGCGATCATTGCCTGGATCTCAGCTTGCTCTTGCTTGGTATTGGCAACTACCGCAGGGGCCATTGAACCTAACATAGCAAATACCGCTTGCGGTGTTTTTGCCATGTTGTTTTCTAAAGTAAAGCTGGCCCAATTATCATAGCCGAGCAGTTGTGCGCGTTCAGCGCGTAATTGCGCTAAACGAGCCACAATATCGGTATTGCTGTTTTCGCCGCTTTGCGCACGGTTAGCCGAGGCTTCCCACACGCGTTGCCGTACATCGCGATTATTTAACGAACTTAAAATGGGCTGGCGCGTGGTATTGGTAATGCTGATTAAATATTTACCATCATGCCCACGCTCTTTAGCCGCATTGGCCGCTGCAGTAATTTGTGCTGCGGAAAGGCCATCGAGCTCTTCTGCGGTATCAACGATAACTGCAATATTTGCCGTTTCGGCTAACAGGTTTTGTGCAAATTTGTTGGTTAAAGTGGAATGTTCTTCATTCAGTGCGCGGATCGCGGTTTTTTGTTCGTCGTTGAGTTTGGCACCGGCTCGCACAAAGCGCTCATAATATATTTCAACCAAGCGCAACGATTCGGCATCTAAGTTTAAGTCATTGCGAGTAGTATAAATTTGCTCGATACGGGCGAATAACTCAGGGTTCAAATTGATATTGTCTGAATGCGCAGCCATTTTCGGTGCTAATTCGCTTTGAATGGCACGGCGCGCTTCGTTGCTGTCGGTGCCGGTCAGGTTATAAAAAACGCGAGAAACGCGCGTTAATAATTCACCGCTTTTTTCCATAGCAACCAAGGTGTTTTCAAAGGTTGCAGGTTCCGGGTTATTGGCAATAACCGCAATTTCATCCAAATGTTGCTGCATACCCGCGGTAAAAGCTGGTAAAAAATGCTCATCTTTAATGGCGGCAAAATCTGGCGCTTCATAAGTTAAGGTGCTTTTTTGAAAAAACGGGTTGCTCACTGTTACATCCGTAACCGCAGCCGGTGCGGCAGCTTGATTCGCTTGTTGAGTTGGGGTGGTGTTGTCTGTACAGGCGCTCAGTGCAAGTACAGCACTGATAGTCGTAGCGAGTAATGATTTACGCATGATGTGCTCCATGGGTTAGCTTGGTAATTTTATAGTTATACAATGCCTTTTAAGCGGCATATAGTAATATTTCAGTATGCCAAATAATGCTCTCAGAAAAAGCGGTTTTGCAACTAAATCACCATAATATCAGACCAATTGCCCTTGTTTTGCTGTTGTAACACGCTCAGTCTTCTGCTGGCGTATTCAGTGGTAGGGTAAAGTAAAAGCAGCTGCCATCACTTAGCCGTTCATAACCCACAGTACCTTGCAGTTTTTCAATGATTTCTTTACAAATCGCCAAGCCTAAGCCTGTACCGCCTTGCTCACGCACTGTCGGGTTATCGGCTTGGGCAAAACGTTGGAACAGCATAGGCTCAAAAGCCGGTGGCACGCCTTTGCCATGATCGATAACACACACTTTGATTGTTTGCTCTTGTTGCTCTAGCCGAATATGCACGGTCGACGTTGCCGAAGAGAATTTTATGGCGTTAGAAAGTAGGTTGATCACCACTTGGCGTAAGCGTGATTCATCGGCTAACACCCAAAGGCTGTTTGCAGAACTATCTTTTAGCTCAATGGTACGATGTAACCCATGCAATTGAGCAATACATTGTAGTAACAAGGCTTTTATATCAACCGGCCGCACATTAAAACGCATATGGTCACTGCTTAGCTTTTCAAAGTCGAGTAGGTCGTTCACCAGTTGGTGTAACTGCTTACAACTTTGCTGGGCTAAATGCAGTATTTTATGTTGTTTCTCGGTTAATTCACCCAAAGCACCGCCCAGTGCTAAGCTCAAACTGCCATTAATGGCGGTAAGTGGTGTGCGCAATTCGTGGCTCACGGTTGCGACAAAGTCGTTTTGTAGGCGTTCTACCCGTTTGCGTTCAGTGATATCACGTAATACAAACAAGCGTTGAGTTTGTTGCAGAGGTAACTCGGTATGCGATAGTTGTAATGGGAAGCTCTGCTGATCAGCGCGCTGCCCTAAACATTCAATTTCAACTTGGACAGGCTGTTCAGGATCGTAGATTTTCGCGCTATCTTCACTGGGATCTAACAAACAGGTCCAATGTTTACCCGTTAAGCTATTGGCAGGGTAAGCAAAAATGCGATAACAGGCTCGGTTTGCGGTTTTAATAATACCTCGTGCGTCAACGGTAATAATGCCATCAAGTACATTATCATGAATGCTACGCAAGGTTTTTTCCTTATCGCCTAATGCTTTGGCACTTTGCTTTAAGCGTTGCATCGAGAAAAATATGCGCCACTGTAACAACAGCATAATAATGCCCGCGCTGTACAGCATACCCCGAAGCCCAGACACGCGTTGCTCAGACAACTCCGCTGCGGGGATGGCCATTTGCCACTTTGCCCCTCTTATCGATACATTTAGAATAGGGTTTTTGCTGTTAAAAAGAGCATTATCGCCAAAAAAGCTTTCAGTAAACCGCTGGTCAGGCAGTTTACTACGCAGCGCAATGGGTAATGCTAATTGCTTTGAAAGCTCCTCCAGACGCTGCCAAATAGGTTCAATGTCGATTACCGTACTGACAATGCCCCAGTACTCGCCGTTGGGCATAAAAATGGGGTAGCGATAGATAAAAGAAATACCCCCTTGCACCAAATGTATCGGGCCAGTGAGTTTAGCATTTCGATCCGCAATAATGCTGGCAATAGCCGGCCATTGCTCAGTTAAATCGGGATAATATAAGTTTAATGCCTGCTCGTTGCCGGCCAACGGAAAGATGTAAGTAATACGATTCGCTGGCGCTATACCAATGTTCCTAATATAAGGGGCTTGTTTCACCAAGCCGGGCAATAACACGTCTAGCTCGTTGTTACTAATTTTACCGTCCATCGCAACAATGTAAGATGCCAAACCAATGGTTAAGTAAGACGAAATATTTAATTCGCTCTCTAACTGCGAGCGTAATTGCTCGGCCGTATTTAAGCGTTGCTGCAGTTGTTCAGCGCGCAACCGGTGCTGCTCATTATTTAAAAACCACTCAACGCCCGCTAAAAACAGCAGGCACGACGCGACCAAAGCAAACCATTGCCATAATTGCAGGCCAGAGCGGTAGTTCAGCATAACAAGGGAATAGCCTTAGGAAATGGAATGATACAGTCAGATTATAGCCACTTACCGCCAGATGCAAAAAAGATTCGAACTGTTCGCCTAAAAAAGCAACGCCCCAGCAATAGACTTAGCGCCAAAGCCTGTCTATAATGCGCGCTCTATCGCTGCACCCGTAGCTCAGCTGGATAGAGCGCTGCCCTCCGGAGGCAGAGGTCCCGCGTTCGAATCGCGGCGGGTGCACCATATAAATCAACCACTTACGCGAAAGCTGAGTGGTTTTTTTATGCCCGGTGACAAATCGGTGACACAATCGTGACAAACCCACATTTTCATTATTTATAAAACTGCGTTTTTTGACCTCTGTCCGAAATCCTGATTGTATTGCTAAGTAAAAATACACTTTAGTGAGCAATCAAAACGCATGCCTCCTCACTTCACCCAAGTTCGCTACCATAATTTGCTGCGCCTCCGGGCGCGCTTCTATTTTCGCTAAATCTAGGTTTAACGCCTGCACGGCATAAGGCACTAGCGCCGAGCGCACTGAGAACACCCGCTTGCCGTGTTGCATATTGTAATCTTCGGCAATAATGGCTTTTTGATAGTCTGTTAAGCGGGAATCAGGCACCAGCACGATATCAATAGTGGTATTCCAACGTTCATCCTGCTCTTTGGTCATCTTGGTATCGCCTTCTATACCATTGATGCTGCGAAAACGGCTAAGCACAAAATCCCGAAAATCGCGGTTCTTCTCGCATAAAAAGTACCACCCGTTTGCAAGTGCTTGTTACCATTTGTTGCAAATTCACTGCACCAGCACTTTCACTAAAAGTACCACTTATTCGGATAGCAGCTTTGTGCAAATAGCGGAAATTACCGTTTTCCTGAGTTGAACGACTGTTTTCGAATGCAGAGCAAACCGAGCGCAGATATTGGTTTAATTATAAATACGTTGCCAAAATTAGTTTACCATTACATTATATTATGAACAGACTGTTTTTTAGTCAGTTAAGCCACTCTTTTAAACTTTGGGTACATGTGTTTGGGGTATTTACGTTTTCTTTATAAAACCTAATCGCTTGAATGCTCGTTGACAAAACAAAATCGGTTTCACCATAAGGTGGTGTTATGTTATTTTTCCAAAATAAAAGTATTGATGTTGCTGTTTTTGAAAAAGAAAAGCAGAAGTGCGTTGATTTATCATACAGCCTTGAGGCGATTAAACAGAATACGGCCTTTATCGCCTTTACCCCCTCTGGAAAAATTATCGAAGTCAGTGAAATGTTTGCGCATATCGTTGGTTACAATGCAGATGAATTGATAGGTAAAGAACACCGCTTATTGTGTTCAGATGAATTTTCCAACTCATCTGCTTATGCTTCTTTTTGGCGAGAGTTAAGTAATGGGAATCAACATAACGGCACTTTCACTCGTTTTGGAAAGTCAGGCCGAATGATCATGCTCGAAGCGACCTACTTACCGGTCAAGGATGCCGCTGGAAAAGTCATTCGCATTATTAAAATCGCCAACGATATTACCGAAAAGCAATTTGATCTACTCGATAAAATCGCAATTATAGAAGCCTTACATCGTTCACTGTCGGTTATCGAATTTAACCCTGATGGTGTCGTGCAATCTGCCAACCAAAACTTTTTAGATACCATGAGTTACCAAGAGTCGCAGCTAATAGGCAAACACCATTCAATATTTTGCTTTGAAAGCTTCTATCGGGACAATGCGGATTTTTGGAAAAAGCTCAAAAATGGCATGGTGTATTCAGGCCGCTTTGAGCGTAAAAACTCAAAAGGCGAACATATTTGGCTTGAGGCAACTTATAACCCAATTAAAGACCAAACGGGCAAAGTCTACAAAGTAATTAAATTTGCTTCAGACATCACTGCGCGGGTGTTAGCGGCAAATCAAGCGGTTGATATTGCTGCGGCAACGTCTGAACAAACTTCACAAATTACACAAAATGCCAGCAAAGTGCTTGAAGACGCGGTTCGCACCTCAGAAACAATTGCTGTGCAAGTTAAAAAAGCCAGCGATATTGGTTCACAGCTTAGCCATGAATCAAAAAGCATTGCTGATATTGTCAACACTATTCGTGGCATTGCTGATCAGACTAACCTACTGGCGTTAAACGCAGCAATCGAGGCTGCAAGGGCTGGGGAATCAGGCAGAGGCTTTGCGGTTGTTGCAGATGAAGTTCGTAAACTCGCCGGCAGAACCGCAGAAGCAACCAGCGAAATTTCATCAGTGGTAAAAACGAACTCAGATTTAATCAGTCAAATTGATTCGCAATTAACTGGGATCAGTAGTATTAGCTCTGATGGTCAAGAGCGTATCATGGAAGTGTCACTTGGTATCGCCGATGTTGCACAAGGTGTTGCTAATTTTGTGGATGTGGTGCAAAGACTAAAACCGTAAGTTAACATCGAAATAGGCCAGTTTTTTGAATGTATGTCACTCGATCCTCGCAGTTTGCCTATGACAGTGCGGGGATTATTTATTCGTTTTAAACCACTTTTGTGTTTATGTGCTAATGTGGTACTTTATTTTTAAAATTTCATTAGGTTCAAAAGTTAAAACTCACTGTAGAGCAAATTGGTAGCTCTGTTCGCGGCGTTTCAGAACAAACCTCCCGAATTGCTAGTGCTGCGCAAATGATTGAACAGATTGTCGAGCAAACCAATTTACTTGCGCTTAATGCTGCTATTGAAGCCGCACGAGCGGGCGAGCAAGGGCGTGGCTTTGCGGTAGTTGCTGATGAAGTCAGAAATCTCGCTAGACGCACTCAAGAATCTACAAAAGAAATCTACTGTATAGTTAACGAGTTAATTAATCGAGCAGGTGATGCCGTAAAAGTCGCTGATGCAGGGGCTATTGATGCCGAAGAGGGGCTTTCTAATGTTATTGAAAGTGGCAGAATGTTAAGCGGCATTTCAGAATCGATTGGCCAAATCGCCTCCATGTCTACTCAGATGGCTGCGGCAGTAGAAGAGCAAGCTCATGTTGCTGAGGATATTAATCGTCAAATTGTTAACATTTCCACCCTTGCCGATTTGAGTAATGACAGTTCGATGCAACTTTCTGAAACCATTATTTATTTGAATAAAATAGCTGATGAGCTTCATGAGCTTGTAGTGCGGTTTAAGCGTTAGCCTCTCAAACGCAGAAGCCTTATATAAACAAAAGATTATTGTAGTGCAATTGATAGCTCTCAATTGATAAGTAAATTGTTGGAGACACTTTTGAACGCACCTGAGTTCCCTATTGATGAAGCTACTCGTCTACTTGCGTTACAGCAGATAAATTTACTAGATACTCCCGCTGAGAAGCGATTTGATCGCATTACCAGATTGGCTGCGTCCGTATTTGAGGTGCCAATATGTCTCATATCTTTGGTTGATAGTGATAGGCAGTGGTTTAAATCAAAGGTTGGGCTTGATGTTTGCGAAACAAATCGTGATATCTCGTTTTGTGGGCATGCCATATTACATGATGATATTTTTATCGTTTCAGATGCAACAAAAGATGAACGCTTTGCGTCGAATCCTTTAGTGACCCAAGCTCCACATATTCGTTTTTATGCCGGTGCTCCCTTAAGAGAGTCTAGCGGGCAACCTATCGGCACCCTATGTCTTATTGACTCAGCTGCCAGAGACTTTTCAGTAAAAGAGCAGAATGAGCTACGCGAATTTGCTGACATGGTAGAGTATGAAATCGCCAAAGTAGATCAAGATCGACTTCAAGAGCAATTCTTTAAAGGCATGGCAAGAAAAGCCTCAATATTGGCAACACTGCCTGATATGGTATTTGTCATTGATCGAAACTGTCGTTTTTTGGTTTGTAAAGAGCATCCTGACTTACCTAAACCTAAACAAGAAATTTTGGGACATACCGTTCTCGAGGTGTTACCCAATGAGCTAGGTCAACAACTCGTAGAATGCCTCAAGCAAGCCTTTTGTAACAACAATGTGATTCATCATAACTACACGTTTGAAAAGTCAAATCAATCGTTCGAAGCCCGATACAAAAAGATTGATGATAATGAAGTATTAGTGGTCATTCGTAATACCACGGCACAAGTTGAAGCACAGTCAGAAATAAGACGCCTCTCTGAAGTTGCAAGGCAGACTACCAATGGCGTGGTAATAACAGATGTAAAAGGTCGAGTTGTATGGATTAATGAGGCCTTCTCCTCTCTTACAGGGTATAGCATTGAAGAAATGCAGGGTAAAAAACCAGGGGAGTTATTACAAGGGCTAGATACTGCCCCCGCCACTATTGCAATAATGAGAGATGCTCTTGCCCAACAGGACGGCTTTAATGTTGATATTGTAAATTATTCAAAAGCACAAAACGCCTACTGGGTTAGGATAGCTTGTAACCCATTATTTAGTAAAAGTGGTAGTTTGAGCGGCTATATTGCAATTCAAACAAATATTACAAAAGAGAAGCAGGATGAAGAACTGATTCGAAACAGTGATAATTTACTTAAGGCCGTAATAGACGCTAACAATATAGGCACATGGCATTTTAATATTCAAACGGGTGAGTTGATTATCAATGATAAATGGGCCGCACTACTGGGTTACACACTTTCTGAGTTATTACCAATAAACAGAGTCACGTGGGAGAGGTTAACGCATCCTGACGACCTAGCTTATTGTGTAACTGTTCTTGAAAAGCACGTGGCAGGTATGATTCCTATATATGAAGCCAATATTCGTATGAAACACAAAAAAGGTCAATGGATATGGATAAATACCAGAGGGCGTGTTTCTTCAAGGACATATGATGGCAAAGCGCTATGGTTATTGGGTACGCATTTTGATATTAATGACCAAATAATTGCAGAAAGAGCGCTTAGTGATAAGTCACGGCAGATGGAGGCCGTTGTAGAAGGCTTACTTGATGGCATTATTACTATTGATTGTCGTGGTAAAATTCTGACATTTAACCACGCGGCACAGGAAATCTTCGGCTATACGGAATATGAAACGCTTGGAAAAAATATCAGCATGCTTATGGCGTCGCCTCATCGGGAGCATCATGATAGTTACTTATCAAATTACATTGAACGTGGCATAAGCAACATTACCGGACGTATTCGCGAGCTTGAGGCCTTGCATAAAGATGGTTCTATGTTTCCCATTGAACTTGGAGTTGTTGAAGTTCAAATGGCTGGAGAAGTAAACTTTATCGGTGTTGTCAGGGATATCACTGAGCGTAAACAACGTGAACATGAAATTCACCAGCTAGCATTTTATGATCCACTGACATTCTTGCCTAATCGACGTCTGTTGTTGGACAGATTGGCGGGAGCTATAAACCATAGCGCTCGTACAAATAATTTCTCGGCGTTACTATTTCTTGATTTGGATAACTTTAAAGACCTCAACGATAGTGCTGGTCATAATAAAGGTGACTTACTGTTGTGTCTGGTAGCTGAGCGTCTTGTCAATTCAGTTACACAAGGTGATACAGTAGCGCGTTTAGGCGGCGATGAGTTTGTTATCATTGCATCAGATTTAAGTCATGATCCAACATTAGCAGCGAACCAGGCTGAAGGACTTGCGCAAAAAATCATGGATAATTTAGCGAAGGAATATAATCTTGACGGTCTGACTTACAATAGTTCTGCTAGCATTGGTGTGACACTTTTTAATAATGGGAACCTTCCAAAAGAAGATTTGTTAAAGCAAGCTGATATGGCTATGTACAAGGCTAAATATGCTGGCCGAAATGGTGTGCAGTTTTTTGACCCACAAATGCAAGTCGCAGTAAGCTCAAGAGCAACAATTATTAGCGACTTATACGCTGCAATCCTAGGCCAGCAATTTGTTCTTTTCTATCAAAAACAGGTCGATCATCTGGAGCAGTGTATTGGTGTTGAGGTGTTGTTGCGTTGGATACACCCAGAAAAAGGAATGGTGTCACCATTGCAATTTATCCCCTTAGCGGAGGAAACCGGTCTTATTGTGCCCATTGGCGAGTGGGTGCTACAAGAAGCTTGCGCTACTCTGGCAAAATGGTCTTTAGAATCGGAAAAACAACATCTTAGCATTGCGGTTAATATAAGTGTAGTTCAATTTAGCAAAGATAATTTTGTTCAGAGTGTTTTCAATGCATTAGAAATCTCAGGTGCAAATCCACAGTTACTTAAGTTGGAAATTACGGAAACGCTGCTCGCAAATAATATCCCCGATGTTAAAGCTAAGATGCAAGAGTTGCAGCAACACGGCGTGGCTTTCTCAATCGATGATTTTGGTACAGGTTATTCATCCTTATCTTACTTAAAGCAATTGCCAATAAATCAGTTAAAAATTGACCAAGGATTTGTACGAGATATTATCAATAGCAGTAATGACAGAGCCATCGCTCAAGCAGTTATAACGTTAGCCGATTCCATGGAGCTACAAGTCATAGCTGAGGGCGTTGAAACAGAAGCGCAGCGCGCGTTATTACAGAGTATGGGGTGTAACACCTATCAAGGCTATTTGTTCGGGAAACCTTGTCGGATAGAAGAGCTGCATTTTTAACATCTAAACATCTACTTTTAGGAGTAAGCCGATATTCATTCGTGATGCTTTAAAGGAAAAATCTTAATCCAGCTTAAACCACTCAGGTCTAAGTCGCTGATAAAAGTTCGGGGGTAATTTCCATGACAGAAAATGTATTTCGGCCGTGTTGTTTGCTTTTATAAAGCTGCTGGTCTGCCAGTTCTAGAATATTGCTATCATAGCCTTTGGCTTTATCGGCGACGGCAATGCCAATGCTTATACTCAATTTGGTGGTTGGGGTCTGGGGGTTTGCGATATCCAGTTCCAACACATTATTCAGCATCTTTTTTGCCACGGTTACTGCACCATTGATATCGGTATCGGCGAGCAACACTACAAATTCTTCCCCTCCATAGCGGGCGACCACGTCAACAGGTCGAGAAATACTATGCTTTAGGGTATTGGCGACTTTACGTAAAGCATCATCTCCCGCTAAATGGCCAAACGTATCGTTATATTTCTTAAAGTAGTCAATATCCACCATCATTACTGCAAGAGGGTTTAAATTACGTCTGTGTTGGGCAAGTTGGATTGATAAAACGTTATCAAAATAGCGACGATTATAAATACCGGTTAATCCATCCAGATATGCTTGAGATCGCAGTTCATCAGATTGTCTTTTTAGTGTTAGATGCACTTTTACACGGTTGCGTAAGGTATTGGCATTAAAAGGCTTTTGAATAAAATCGACGCCACCGGCATCCCAGCAGGCATCTTCATCCGTTTGATGATGCAAACCAGTGACGAATATAACCGGAATCTCTGCCAGTTGTTTATCGGCTTTTAATTGCCTGCATGTTTCCAATCCATCCTGCTCAGGCATGACTACATCTAACAAAACGAGATCAGGCAGACTGTCGTGACAAACTTTGATTGCCTGTTGGCCGCTTGTGGCCATCAGAACGTTGTATTCGTTGCCTAAAACCTGATAGACAATCTGAATATTAATAGGTTGATCATCGACAACCAAAATGGTTGCGGGTGATTGGTTGATAGCCACATTTGGTAAAGTGTCAGCTGACATAGAAACTACTCTCGGAATTTATTTATTATTTTATCAACTATCACAACTGCTTTCTCGAAAGCCAAATTGACTATAGCTTGTTCGAGTTCTTCATTTAGTTCAGGTGTTTGAGCTTGAAGTGACGGCGCTAATTGCTGATAAAGTGGTAACGCTGTCATGTTAGCATGATTGAGATGTTGCTTTAGCGTCATTAACTGATGGGCCTGTGCCGGCGAGCTAACAGGGGCTTTTTCGGTGACTATTTGCTGTTCGCCTTGTAATACATTCAGCAAGTCTGTTGCAGTGTTATAAGCTAAATTCAGCTTATCCAGAACCTGGTTATCCGCCTGATAAGCATCATCACTGTGCTCACGCAGACCATCCTCTAAACGGGTGGCAAGCGTTGCTAGATTGCTGAAGCCAAGTGTGCCTGCGGCACCTTTTAAGCTATGAAATAACAATCGTGCATTACTACGGGTAAGTGTTTTATCCTCCAGTTGTTGTAATGCTTGCCTAAGATCCAGCTTAAATTGCTTTAATACATTGATATAAATCGTCAGAGAATAACCCAGGCGTTGGACAGCAGCTTCGAGCTCAATATGATGCTGTTGGCAGAACGCTAACGCTGCCTCATCAAAATTTAGATTTAATTTATTAACTTGTTTGACCTGAGGTGTTTTCCCTGCTTTATGATGATTGAGGATCTTGGTCGTCAAATCACTAAGATCAAAGGGTTTTGCGATGTGATCTTGCATACCTGCGGCCAAGCAAGCGGTTATGTCATCAGACATGGCGTGCGCTGTCATAGCAATAATCGGCAAGAGCTGATGTTTAGGTAGCTTCCTTATCTCACGTGTGGTTTGATAGCCATCCATTCCCGGCATTTGTATGTCCATCAGTACCATATCAAAGCGCTCTGCATTACTTTCCAGCATTTTTAAAGCTTCCTCGCCGCTGCTCGCAATTTTGATGGTTGCCCCTTGTTGCTCCAATAACTCACTGGCAACCAGCTGGTTGGTCAAATTATCTTCTACCAGTAGTAATGATATTCCCTGCAATGGTTGCTCGTGCGGGGAAGGATAGTTCGGGAGCGGCAGGTCGGGCTCTTCATAAATAACACTCTCAACTGCTTGCAACATCATATTTTTCGTAACAGGTTTAATTAAAAATCCATCCAGATAACGCTCATAATCCTTATTGTACTCATTGAGTAGCTCCTTTCCATGGGCAGTAATCATTACAATGAGTGAAACATCGCTACTATGCGATTCCCGTAGTTCGCGGGCAAAGGTTAAGCCATCTATACCCGGCATACGCCAGTCTACGAAAACGACATCATAGCGAGTATTATCGCGATGGGCTTGTGTGACAAATAGTGACGCCTCTTGCGCATCGGACGCAATCTCTGCCTGCCATCCCAATGAGACCGCAATATCCTGTAAAATTATTCGCGCACTGTCGTTGTCATCGACAATCAACACTCTTAACTTTTCATTACTACGAGTAAACGTTTGCGAGTTTTGTATCGCCTTCTCCTCCGCTTTGCGCACGACGACGTTAAAGTTAAAGGTACTTCCACGACCAAATTCACTCACTACGCTGATTTCGCCGCCCATCAAATTCACCAGGCGCTTACTGATGGCTAAACCTAAACCTGTCCCGCCATAGCGACGACTTATGGAGGAATCTGCTTGTTGAAAACCAGAAAAAAGAGTGTTTTGTTGCTCCAGCGTCATACCGATCCCAGTATCTTTAACACTGAAAGACAAGTTAATCTCGCCCTCTGGCAGTGCTTGAGACCTAATTGAGATGAGTATTTCACCCTTCTCAGTAAATTTTATGGCATTACCTACCAGATTGATCAGGGCTTGTTTAATACGGAAGCTATCACCTAACAAATGCTCAGGCACATCCAGAGCGACATCGTAAAGCACTTCTAAGCCTTTTTGCTCTGCACCAGATGAAAAAACAAGGCCGATATCCTGAAGTAAATCCGTCAAACTAAATGGATGTAGGTCGAGTTCCAATTTACCGGCTTCAATTTTTGAGAAATCCAAAATATCATTTAGCAAGGTAAGCAAAGACTTCGCTGCACTATGTGCTTTTTCTATGTAGTCGGCCTGGCGTTTATCCAGTGTGCTTTTGGCTACCAATTGTAATAATCCCAGAACCCCATTCATCGGCGTGCGGATCTCGTGGCTCATATTTGCCAAAAACTCTGATTTTGCTTTATTAGCAGACTCAGCTTTTTCTTTTGCTTCTGCCAGTTCCGCTTCATATTTGAGCTGTGTAGTTAAATCAAACGCGATACCAAGAAAGCCTGCTAGCTGACCTTGCTCATCTTTTAGTGCACTGAGATTTAGTTTTACTTGCACCTGTTCACCGGTTTTTGTCAGGTAGGTCCAGCGCACATTATCCGTTTGCCCCAGACGCGCTTTCGCTACAAGGGTTTCAAAACCGACCGCGATGTTGCTACCGAGCTCAGTGGTCAACTTAGCTGCATGGCGCTCCACTTCGGCTGATAGATGAAAAATAGACGGGGTTTGTTGGAAAAGGACCTCCTCTGCGCGATAGCCTAAGAGTTTTTCTGCTGCTGGGTTAAATGCCGTGATAATGCCTTTTTCATCGGTAGCGATAATGGCATAGCCCGCGCTGCTAAGAATACTGCGCTGTAAGATGTTAACAAGTGATATCTCCGCCGTTCGCAGTGCGACCTGCTGTTCAAGCTCAGCATTCGCTTTTAGCAGAGTTTGCTCTGCAATGCTTGCCAGTTCCTGCTTGTGAAGGATTAATTGACTCCTGCGAATTAGCATGAGTTGCAGCAAATACACGCCAAGGGCCAGGATGGTACTGACTGCCATTACTTCAAAAAATAAGCTGCTGCCAGAGCGCAGTTGCAGTTCATTAATAAAGCGATTGGTTGGCGTAAGCGAAAGCTGCCATTGTCTACCAAATATAGAAAGCGGTAATTTATGTTGTAATGTTGCGTCGTAGGTGTCTTGCACTTCTTGGCTGAAGAACGCGATTGGCGTTTGTTCGGTAATGTCACTGATTTGCAGAAAGACATCGTTTTCCAGACCTGCAACTGAATTAAGTACTTCGTTAATAAGTATTGGTGCGTAACTCCAGCCAAATAAATGATCAAGCCGTTGCTGACGGCCTTCTGGCACGATGACCGTTTTGTATACCGGCATTAATATTAAAAAACCTTGCTGGGTTTGTTCATTTGCTTGTACCAGCGTAATTGGCGCCGTGAGCCTGACATCATTATTTATCGCCGCATCTAATGCCGCTTTGCGGCGCATTGCTTCGGAGCCAATATCAAGCCCCACGGCCTCACGGTTGTCCTGCTCAGGTTCAATATAGGTAATGACAAAAAGGCTATCTTGGTGCGGCGTTAGCTGTCTGAGTTGGAAGTTGTAATCTGGCCGCTCTCCAGCCATTCTGTTTAAAAATGCTGCAGTCTGGTTTGGTTCAACCTTGATGATTAAACCAAAACCACGAGCGCCAGGAAACTCACTTTTATAGTCTCGCACTTGTGTATAGGTTTGCATATCATGATAATTAAAACTCTCTGGCGTGCGTGACATCACAGCACCACGAGTGCCACGTAAACCGTACTGATATAGCGTGACTTTTTCCCGAACCCCTTCTGCAATCAGATCTAATCTGGCAGTAACCGCATCACTAATTTGCTGTGCTTGGGCTTGTTGTTGCTGTTCTACCATTGATGTTGCCACAAAGTAGCCAATAACTAATAGCCCTAACGGTAGCCATAATGACATTAACCAACTGCGTAATGAAAACTTGGGAACTGAGATAAGTGACGTCATTTAATGCTCAGGAGGCTCCGATTGATATCAAAAGGGTAGAACCGATAATTTAGATAGAAAGCCAAAATCAAATTCAGAACAACCCCGCAACTGATTTAACTGTTGGATCCGCTCATCACGAAACTGTCGCACCAGCACGCCTGTTCTGAACTAAGTCGAGCCAACCAGTAAATTAGATACTTATTATAAATATCACTATAAGCTCAAAAAGCAAAACGTTCAATTTGCATTGAGCTTATGTTGATATGAATAGTCATATTTAATCAACAGGGCTAAAATGAATTAGCATCCTCTAATTCATTTAATTACACTTAATTGGGTGGCCTACAGAAATCAATAGAAGCGGTCGTATTGAAGATGATTGTTGCGTAGGCGGTTAATTCGTCTTACTGGGAGCGCTCCGAGTGACAATCAACTCGACAAATGGATGGCAGACACTTTCTTCAGAATAAGCATGCCATTTTGTGTTTAAAGTCCGACCAACTTCGGGCGTTGATGTCCGCTATATCAAGCAAAGCATACTTTCACATGAGCACTATGATGCGGTGATAACTATTTGCTATTCGCTCAAAGCAATCTTAGAAATTAACAAATGCTTGTTGCAATCGATGGTTCTTGATTGTGAAAGTTATGGCCCACAGAAATTGCATTCCTTGGTCCATTTAAGTTGAAGCAGGTGGTAATTTAGGGTGATCTTTTTCATGAGGTGAATAAAAGTCGTAAGGGTATCTGTATCAGCTAGATAAATTGTAAGCGTAACGCCAACCACACATTCCTATCCTAACTGATCAACATTACCCTGTCTGCCTCTTTAAATTATCAGGGTAATCATCATGAAACGCACTAAAGAACAATGGCTGGCCTTATTCGCCGAGCAAGCCCAAAGTGGCCTAACCCAAACGGCATTTGCTAAACGACAAGGGATTATTCCGACCTACTTCAATCTGCGTAAACGCCAGTTGTTGGCTCATCAGAATGATGACACCGGTTTCATTGAATTAGCACCACAAAGCTCGCCACTGGCCCGGCATATCCTGCTACGCAAGCGTGATATGGAATTGCAACTTCCAGCAGGGACGGATGCACTCTGGTTAGCCGTCTTGCTCAGAGCGCTCTGATGATGAAAATGTTCCTCGATGTGCTTAAGGTCTATTTGCATAAACAGCCGGTCGATTTTCGCAAATCCATTAATGGCTTATCGTTGCTGGTCGAGCAAGAGATGCAGCTCTCGCCATTTAGCGGCGCGTTGTTTGTGTTCTGCAATCGGCAGCGTACTCGGTTAAAAGTGCTGTACTGGGATAGCACTGGGTTTTGTCTGTGGTACAAGAGACTTGAAAAAGACACATTCCGCTGGCCAAGGCAGATGCCAGGTAAAGTGTTGTCGATTAGCGAGCAGCAATGGCATTGGCTGTTGCAAGGTGTCGATATTCAAAAAATCACCGCGCACCAGCCGCTGCATTACCAGAGTGTGGGTTGATATGCCGATCGGCTATAAATCCTGTAGATCGCATCCAAAACAATCTAAATCTTACCAAGCACTTAGCCAAATTGGCCGTTACAATAGCGGCCATGAAAAAGATACCAGACACCCTACCTGATGACGTTGAACTGCTTAAGAAAATGCTGCTTGAGCAGACAGCGCTACTTGCCAAGCATGAGCAAAAGCTTGAGCGCAAACTGGCGCAAAAAGACAAACGCATCGCTAAACTAGAGCGGGTTAACCAGCAGCTGTCGGATAAGCTGCAGCAATTGCTGGAGCGCTATAACCTGAAGAAGTACCAGAAATTTAGCCCCAGCAGCGAGACCTACGAAGGTGAAGGCGAAGTCTTAAATGAGGCCGAGCAGCTTATTGAAGAGCAGTCAGTAGCGACAGAGCCAGATACTCAGACGACCGAGAGCGCTGAGAAAGCCGCCAAGCCACGCCGCCCACGCATTGCGCCTGAGCTGCCGCGCGTTGATGTTATCCATGACATTGACGATAAAACCTGTGCCTGCTGCGGCCATGCCCTGCATCAAATGGGTGAAGAAGTCAGTGAGCAAATTGAGTTCGTGCCCGCGCAAATCCGTGTGCTGAGAAATGTCCGGTTGAAATACAGCTGCCGGCAGTGTGAAACCAATGGCACTAAGGTCGACATTAAGATTGCCGATGTACCGCCTGCGGTTATCCCTAAGAGCATGGCCACGCCAAGTTTACTGGCGCAAATCATCAGCAGCAAAATGCACTATGGGATGCCACTTTACCGACAAGAAAAACTGTTTAATGAAGCCGGCATTGAGCTTAGTCGTCAAACGATGAGTCGTTGGCTGATAACCTGTGCAGATAAACTTAAACCGCTACTGGCGTTAATGAAAGCTGAGCTGCTTAAACAGCCGGTGCTGTGGGCAGATGAAACCACCGTCAATGTGCTGGATGTTGAGAAAAGCACCTGTTACATGTGGGTATATGGCTGTGGCTTAGAAAAAAGTACCGGCCCCAAACTGGTGCTGTTTGATTATCAGGATAGTCGCAGCAGTAAACATCCCTGTGACTTCTTATCCGGCTTTAACGGTTATCTGCAGGTAGATGGTTATGCCGGATATGAGAAAACCGACGCAACCTTAGTCGGTTGCTGGGCGCATGCCCGACGCAAGTTCGTCGAAGCCCAAAAAGCGCAGGGCAAAGGCAAAACGGGTAAAGCGGATGTGGCCCTTAACCACATCCAGAAACTCTATGCACTGGAGAGTAAATTAAAAACCGTACCGCCTGACAAGAAGTATGACGCCAGACAAGCACTAGCTAAACCACTGCTAGAACAATTTAAAAGCTGGCTGGATAAATCAAGCGAGAGTGTCACGAAAGAAAGTTTACTGGGAGTCGCTATCACGTATAGCCTGAATCAGTGGCCCAAACTAATCCGCTATCTGGACGATGGCCGATTAAATATCGACAACAACCGTGCTGAGCGCGCCGTCAAACCGTTCGTGATTGGACGCAAGGCGTGGTTGTTTGCCAATACTGAAACGGGCGCAGAAGCCAGTGCTGCAATGTATAGCCTAGTCGAAACGGCCAAAATCAATGGTCTGGAACCGTATGATTACTTATGCCGCTTGCTGACAGAGCTGCCCAAAGCCAATACCCACGAGCAACTGCAAGAACTCCTGCCTTATTGATCAGCAGCCACACCGCAAGGTGTGGTTGTTGTTACGCTTACCTTCAAGCTCTGCCTTTTTATCAGCATCATCGAGCTTATCCAGATATAAGCTGATGCTTTGCTCAATTCTTTCGATGTGACCTTTAACCCTGCTCGGAGTGTAGTTATTCGATTTGCTATTTACCGCTTTAAATTTACTACCGTCAATGGCAACAATCACATCAGTGAACATTTGCATTTGCTTGCATAGGTCAATGAAAGCACGGCAAGCATTCTTAATACCTTTACCATTATTTTTTCTGAAATCAGCGATGGTTTTAAAGTCAGGGGTTAATCGCTCAAGCAGCCACATCAATTCAACATTTCGATGCGCTTCTTTTTCTCATCTGCGGGAAGATTGGATACGATTCAGGTATCCATAAATGTATAGTTTCAGCATGGTGGCCGGGTGATAGTTACTTTTAACTACTAACCAACCGTCGACTGACTCTGAATATTATGAAAACAAGACAAAACAACTACTCTGGTGCGGTGGGACCTTTTAATTTTGTTCATCCAGCTGGTAAATCGCCAGTCCTTGCTGCATTATTGTCGAAGGCGTTGTTGCTGCTGTGTTAAAAAATCAGATGCGTCAGCTTCGCTTAAAACCATGTTGGATGTGCGATGGCGCATGGTTCTAATTGTCTGTCACTTGATGATGAAACCGCTTTTTTCAGAGAAAATTGAGTGATTTTCGACATTGTCTGATCTGGCTCATCGGATAACCTGTGATTTCACACTGTTGCAAGGAGCAGGGTGTGCCTATGAAGTGTCAAAATGTTTTACAGAATTGGAAGGTCTAAATAAAAAAAGCATTTTAAAACAGTGTGATATGTTTTGGCGTACATTTTGCTTGTTTGTAAGGTTATATTTGCTTTGAAAATGAGACAATAAATGAAAAATGCACTCTTAGGTTTATTTTGTTTTAGCTTCTCCTTTGTCACTCACGCTGCGTTGATTGATTTAAATTCCTGGTCTCAAGAGGGCAATGCCTCAAATGGTAATTGGGTTGTTGCAGCAGATGGAAAAACAGTACTTCAAACTATCAATGGTAATCCTACTTTTTTTGTAAGTAACGACTCATTTATTAACAATGTTTTCACGGGTTCATTTGGTGTAGAAACTACGTCCGATGATGATTTTATTGGCTTTGTTTTTGGTTATACAGGTTTAGACGATTTCTACTTGTTTGATTGGAAACAATCGGCGCAATTTGCTGGAGGTGGTAATGCTGAAAAAGGGTTTACACTATCTAAAATATCAGCAGGGGCAGATGTAACTGGCTTTCAAAGCCTCTGGGTACACACAGGCACAGGCGTTTCTGTTCTTGATACCGATTATGGTGTTTCGAGAGGTTGGCTCGATAATGTATTTTACGACTTTAGGCTGATCTATACTGCTACCAACATTGAAATTACTATTGACGGTGGCCAATTCGATAATGAGACTATTTTTTCTTTAAGTAATTTAAATAACTCGGCTGGTCGCTTTGGTTTTTATAACTTATCCCAGTCGTCAGTAAGATATAGTGGGTTTGAAGAAGAAATTTGTACTGTAAACTGTGGTGAAGTGGCCGTTTCAGAGCCTCAAACAGTGTTTATTTTCTGTCTTGGCCTGTTTGGCTTAGTAGCGCGTAATATTAAAAGAGCAAAGTCTTTGATTTCGTAAGCCAAAGTCAGGCGAGAGCGCTGGGAAAAAAGCGTGCATTAGTTGTTTCAGGCACAATGTCGCTGGCGTTAGACTTTTTCACGGCCGCATTACGCGAATTATATAACTGAAATTCGTGTAACTTTAGCTCTCTTGCTGTGGCTTCAACACCAATTTTATCAGCCAGTTTCAGGGCTTCAGCTTTAAATTCAGCGGTACGAATTTTATGTAACTTTTATGCTGACATGATTCACCTCGTGAAGCGATTGTTTTCACTTAGTGCGTTATCCAAAAGTGTTGGTACGGATCAGGGAATTATTGATCCATATATGGTCAATAGCTGCATAGTCCAGATGTTCTTCTTCATCATTGAGCATCTGGGTGTTGGACTACAACTTCTTTCAGTCGTGGCGATTGATGTACTGTCGCATCAAACCAAAAACGTCGCCTACCATTTGACATCGTTAGCGTATGAAGCTCAGCAAAGGCAGAAAGCCGCGGCTTTTAATGTTAGCGCCTGGCCTATAATAAACTTAGCTTGGCGCTTAAGGTTCGCATTCCATTAAATATTGGCTCAGATACATTAACAGGAAAGCCATCTGGCAACTCCTTCGATACCGTCTCTATGACTTGTGGTGTTAACTCCAAAACCTCAGTAAGAACAGCTAACACATTATGAGTTGGCATACCCAAATACTCACCAAAGTTGATCCATTGCCGGGCTATAATATTGAAGATATTTGCATGCCTATTTTTGGATACTACTGCCATAGCTAATTTCGCTTTTTGCTTTGGAATGCAATTAGCTTTTCGCCCTATAACTGGATGTGCAGAAAGAATGTCGTAGAGCGGGGTCATTGCATATTTGTTGCCAGGCAGAAGCTGTATGGAAAAGTTTTTAGCATGCCCATCCGTGGCAGCCAACACCCAGAAAACAACAAGTGTTTTGAAAAAAATCAATCCGTCTTCCTTATTGCTGCTGTGCTTAAGTATTTTCATTACATCCAGCGCTGAAGGGCCGCCATCTGCTTCATATTTGAATAGTGAATTCACACCCAGCGCTTGACACATATCCTCCTGAGGGATACGTATAATTAATCCGGCCTCTTCTGAAAATACCCTGTCAAATCTTTCAACAACGAGAGCCTTTTCACTTCCTTTCTTATCAGTGAATATCATCGGAGTGCAATTCGCTACAGGCAAACCGTAGTGATGCGCTATTCTTGCGCATATCCACTCATTCTCCACTGACGTAGACATGTCAGCCTTCATGTTGCCAACGAGCCCAAGAGGCAATTTTAGAATATGCGTGGTTGGAGTGGTTCCAACCGGCAAATACCAATGGCCATCATTAAACAAAAGAGCGTTCTTCTCTTGGGCACCAGCGATAGATAAACGCAATCCATCATCATTGATGCCGCTTCCCAAATTAATTGGGGTAGCGCTAACGGTATTTCGAAGCACCTCCGCAATATCAGATTCAGACAATTCCACACCTTCAAACCCATAGTTTAAGGTTGCGATTTCATTTTCCGGTATGATCTGAATGGCACCAACACAGTCACGCCCCACCGCCGACAATAGATCGGCTGCAGAGGCGCTCTCGGCTTTATATTTTGTGGCCAGTCTTCGCCTGATCGCTTCTGCGTCAGGAAGTAAATTATCAAAGTAGTTTTTTACTGGGGAACCTTTGTGAGGCGGATTGCCAGGAGCCATCGGCAACGATAATGATAGGTTTCGTGAATACGGGCTATCATACCATTCAGAAAAATACTGAAATGTATCACTTTCAGGCTTCCACACTCCAACCCTTTCACCATTCATCAGAATTGCTAGTGACTTTGATTTTTTTGCCATTACCAAGCAGCCTTTTTACCTGTGGGTTTCGCAATCATAACTATTTTTTTTTCGCTCTTTAGGGCGGCATGCTTTTCGTTTTCACTTACAAAATGCTGCGAAGGGATCTTAACAAAGGCTCCAGCATGCTTCGATATGTTAGTGCGCGAGCCATCTTCCTGCTCGGCATTTACTCTGACTATTAACTCTGCCTTAAGATGAGCCAAAACCTCAATGAGCCTTTCAACACTCATTTTTTCTGGGTTGTTCTCTAAGCTTTGATAGCTTTGCTGGGTAATACCCAAAAGCTTACCCACATCGGCCTGTGTAAGGGATGCTTTCCTGCGCAAGCCTTTAATGTATTGCTTAAGCTGTAGCGGGTTTTGTAGCGGAAAGTCCATAAAGCACCTTAAAAATAATGCAGAATATATTAACAGTCTATAACCTGTAATTTTATAATACAGATTGAAGCCTGTATTTTGTTAAAACAGCTTGCAGGCTGTAAATGAAAATACAGGTTAAGAGCTGTAAATCTTAATTACAGTATATAACCTGTAATTAAGAAGTACAGTCCAGAGTATGTATAATTGATAATTAAAACCAATATTAAAAACTGAAAGCTTGGGGGATTGGCATCTGACGCCTTAAAATCCAGTTCTCTTTGTGCTCTGAGGCTTACGATAAATTTTTTATGCTTCCAATTCTATTGCTGCTATGGAACCTCAAGCTTGCTTCTTTGTTCATATTTATTGTAAAAATGCCCAGTCTCTCTAAGGATTAGCTTTTGGGTTTTTAAAGCATTATCTGTTAAAGATGTTATTGGCAAAGCAACATTCGTTCTCTGTGGTATTTTGATTTTTGGCGAAACCATTAGACCTTGTTGCTATGCCGTTTGATTTTCGCTCAAAGAACAACAGCCTTTAGTTGTAAAATCATCGTGTTCGCAATTTGTCATATTGCTTGAATTCAGACCAAATATACTAAAGTGATTTATGCAAATCCTTTTAGGCCTATTGCAGTTGAACACTTTTTCAACTATTTTAGAATTCGATTGAGAATTGCTTTGGATTAGTATATGAAATGGTTGCGTATTTCGGTGATTCCGAACAGCGCTCCCGGAGTTATCCGATCACCTGTTAGCCGTTCTTTTTCATAACTGTAGTTTTACGCTAAGTGATCGGATTGGTCTAGTTTTCTCATCGACTCTCCTGTTAATTCTATTCGGTGACTGTTGTGTAATAGCCTATCTAATAGTGCATCAGCGATTGTCGGGCTTGGGATCAGTTTGTACCACTCACTGGTCGGTATTTGACTGGCGATAATGGTGCTTGATTGCTGGTAGCGTATTTCCATTACATCCAGCAAGTCGTTAGCCTGTCGCGCAGTTAATGCTTCCATGTCCCAATCGTCTAGAATGAGTAGTTTACGTTTAGCCAAGGTGCTCAGTTGTTGGCGGTATGAGCCGTCGGCGTGCCCGATATGTAGCTCATCTAACAGCTCACCGAGCCGGTAGTAACGTACGCTGTGATGCTGATCACACGCTTGTGTAGCCAGCGCGCAGGCCTTCGATTAGTAAATATAAACTGCACTCTAAAATTGAGCTAAGTGAAAATGTTTAATTTCATATGTTAATTGCATATAAAGTACCATCCATTTGCAAGTGCTTGTGACACGTGTAAAATGAATATTGATGCAGCAGAAAATCTCACTCTCTTACTGTCTATTTTTGGATAACACTGCATATTACAATTTACTTAGGCATTTCAATACTCTGTAATAAGGGACATTCATGCGTAAAAATCTTCCGGTTACTGATAGAGAGAAAACGCTTAACAGTAATGTAAAGCTAATTTCAGTGACGGATACTCAAGGGACTATTCTTGAGTGTAATGATGCCTTTGTTGAAGTCAGTGGTTTTGAAAAGCACGAGCTAATCGGGCAGCCTCACAATATGGTCAGGCACCCTGATATGCCACCAGAAGCCTATAAAAAAATGTGGCACTACCTTAAGGCAGGAAAACCTTGGATGGGCCTGGTGAAAAATCGTTGTAAAAATGGCGATTTTTACTGGGTAAACGCTTATGTTACGCCAGTAACACAGAACGGTAAGGTGGTCGGTTATGAGTCAGTGCGCTCCTGCCCCTCAAGACAAGACGTTGAGCGAGCTGCTAAGTTGTATCGTGATATCAATGCTGGCAAGACGAAACGCGCCGCTTTACCCATATCAGTAGAAAATGCTTTTTTAATCTTATCTATCGCCATTTGTGCTGGTTTATTTGGCTTCGGTTTCAAAGAGTTTTCTGAGGGAGTTTTGCTTATCTCTGTCAGTATCTTTGCCTTTTGGGTCTCATTGAATAGAAAGAAAACCCTGAATGCATTAAACGAGATGCTCAATCATGCATTTTCAGATGAACTTGCAGTACAAAGTTACACTGATGAAACAGGTGATTTAGGTAAGCTAAAAGTCGCCATTTTGAGTCAGCTAGCGCATTTAGGCACTGTGATTACCCGCATTGAAACTGCAGCACTTGTCGTTGCCCAAGAGTCTGAAAAAGGCGCGGAGCTCACAGCAAAAACGAGAAAAGATATAGAAAGTCAGCAATCAGAAACGATGCAAGTTGCCACCGCAATGAACGAAATGTCGACGACCATTGCAGAAGTTTCCAAGCACGTCAGTGATACGGCGACGCAAGCTGATACCGCTAATCAGCTCGCTTTTAAAGGTAACGAAGTAGCAAATATCACCCGAAGTTCTATTCAAAAGCTAAAATTGACCGTAGAACAAATTGGTAACTCTGTTCGTGGTGTGTCGGAGCAGACCGCTCGTATTGCCAGTGCTGCGCAAATCATTGAACAGATTGCAGAGCAAACCAATTTACTTGCGCTTAATGCGGCTATTGAGGCTGCTCGTGCTGGTGAGCAAGGGCGGGGTTTTGCGGTAGTTGCAGATGAGGTTAGAAATCTCGCAAGGCGTACTCAGGAGTCTACAAAAGAAATCTACGGTATCGTCACCGAGTTAACCTATCGGGCCAGTGATGCAGTAAAAGTCGCCGACGCTGGAGCTGTTGATGCGGAAGAAGGGCTTTCCCATGTCATTGAAAGTGGCAAAATGTTAAGCGGCATTTCAGAATCAATAGGTCAAATCGCCTCTATGTCAACCCAAATGGCTGCTGCAGTGGAAGAGCAGGCCCATGTTGCTGAAGACATTAACCGTCAAATTGTTAACATTTCCACACTTGCCGATTTGAGTAATGACAGTTCGATGCAACTTTCAGAGACCATTATTTATTTGAACAAGATAGCTGATGAGCTCCATGAGCTGGTAGTGCGATTTAAGCGCTAGCCTTTCAAACTCAGTAACCTTACTTAAACAAAGCATTATTGCAGTACAATTGATAATACTCGATTGAGCAGTAAATTATTGGAGTAACGTTTTGAACGCACCTGAATTTCCTGTTGATGAAGCTGCTCGTTTACTTGCATTAAAGCGGACTAATCTACTGGATACACCTGCAGAGAAGCGATTTGATCGCATTACAAGATTAGCCGCGTCTGTATTTAAGGTGCCAATATGCCTTATTTCTTTGGTGGACAATGACAGACAATGGTTTAAGTCAAAAGTGGGGCTTGACGTATCTGAAACAGGCCGGGATATCTCATTTTGTGGCCATGCGATATTGCAGGAGAACATTTTAATCGTTTCAGATGCAACAAAAGATGAACGCTTTGCATCGAATCCTTTAGTGACCCAAGCGCCACATATTCGTTTTTATGCTGGAGCTCCCTTAAGAGAGCCTAGCGGGCAACCTATTGGCACCCTATGTCTAATTGATTCAGCTGCCAGAGACTTTTCAGTAAAAGAGCAGAAAGAGCTACGCGCATTTGCAGACATGGTAGAGCATGAGATCGCCAAAGTAGATCAAGAACAACTTCAAGAACAATTTTTAAAAGGCGTGGCAAGAACAGCTTCAATACTGGCAACACTACCAGATATGGTATTTGTCATTGATCGAAACTGTCGTTTTTTAGTTTGCAAAGAGCATCCTGACTTACTTAAACCTCAAAAAGACATTTTGGGGCATACTGTCCTTGAGGTACTGCCCAATGAGTTAGGTCATGAACTTGTAGCTTGCCTTAGGCAAGCCTTTTCTACTGATGATGTGATTCATCATAACTACACTTTTAAAAAGTCAAATCAATCGTTCGAAGCGCGGTATAAAAAGATTGATGATAATGAGGTGTTGGTCGTGATTCGTAATACCACGGCACAGGTTGAAGCACAGTCAGAGATAAGGCGTCTCTCTGAAGTTGTAAGGCAGACTACCAATGGCGTGGTAATAACAGATGTAAAAGGTCGAGTTGTATGGATTAATGAGGCCTTCTCCTCTCTTACAGGGTATAGCATTGAAGAAATGCAGGGTAAAAAACCAGGGGAGTTATTACAAGGGCTAGATACTGACCCTGCCACTGTTGCAATAATGAGAGAAGCGCTTGCTCAACAGAACGGCTTTAACGTTGATATTTTAAATTATTCAAAAGCGCAAAATTCCTACTGGGTTAGGATAGCTTGTAATCCGCTGTTTAGTGAAAGTGGTAGTTTGAGCGGTTATATTGCAATTGAAACAAATATTACAAAAGAGAAGCAGGATGAAGAACTGATTCGAAACAGTGATAACTTACTTAAGGCCGTAATAGACGCTAACAATATAGGCACATGGCATTTAAATATTCAAACAGGCGAGTTGATTATCAATGATAAATGGGCCGCATTACTGGGTTACACACTTTCTGAGTTATTACCAATAAACAGAGTCATGTGGGAGAGGCTAACGCATCCTGACGACCTAGCTTATTGTGTAACTGTTCTCGAAAAGCACGCGTCAGGCCTTATACCTATTTATGAAGCCAATATTCGTATGAAACACAAAAAAGGTCAATGGATATGGATAAATACCAGAGGGCGTGTTTCTTCAAGGACATATGATGGCAAAGCGCTATGGTTATTGGGTACGCATTTTGATATTAATGACCAAATAATTGCAGAAAGAGCGCTTAGTGATAAGTCACGGCAGATGGAGGCCGTTGTAGAAGGCTTACTTGATGGCATTATTACTATTGATTGTCGTGGTAAAATTCTGACATTTAACCACGCGGCACAGGAAATCTTCGGCTATACGGAATATGAAACGCTTGGAAAAAATATCAGCATGCTTATGGCGTCGCCTCATCGGGAGCATCATGATAGTTACTTATCAAATTACATTGAACGTGGCATAAGCAACATTACCGGACGTATTCGCGAGCTTGAGGCCTTGCATAAAGATGGTTCTATGTTTCCCATTGAACTTGGAGTTGTTGAAGTTCAAATGGCTGGAGAAGTAAACTTTATCGGTGTTGTCAGGGATATCACTGAGCGTAAACAACGTGAACATGAAATTCACCAGCTAGCATTTTATGATCCACTGACATTCTTGCCTAATCGACGTCTGTTGTTGGACAGATTGGCGGGAGCTATAAACCATAGCGCTCGTACAAATAATTTCTCGGCGTTACTATTTCTTGATTTGGATAACTTTAAAGACCTCAACGATAGTGCTGGTCATAATAAAGGTGACTTACTGTTGTGTCTGGTAGCTGAGCGTCTTGTCAATTCAGTTACACAAGGTGATACAGTAGCGCGTTTAGGCGGCGATGAGTTTGTTATCATTGCATCAGATTTAAGTCATGATCCAACATTAGCAGCGAACCAGGCTGAAGGACTTGCGCAAAAAATCATGGATAATTTAGCGAAGGAATATAATCTTGACGGTCTGACTTACAATAGTTCTGCTAGCATTGGTGTGACACTTTTTAATAATGGGAACCTTCCAAAAGAAGATTTGTTAAAGCAAGCTGATATGGCTATGTACAAGGCTAAATATGCTGGCCGAAATGGTGTGCAGTTTTTTGACCCACAAATGCAAGTCGCAGTAAGCTCAAGAGCAACAATTATTAGCGACTTATACGCTGCAATCCTAGGCCAGCAATTTGTTCTTTTCTATCAAAAACAGGTCGATCATCTGGAGCAGTGTATTGGTGTTGAGGTGTTGTTGCGTTGGATACACCCAGAAAAAGGAATGGTGTCACCATTGCAATTTATCCCCTTAGCGGAGGAAACCGGTCTTATTGTGCCCATTGGCGAGTGGGTGCTACAAGAAGCTTGCGCTACTCTGGCAAAATGGTCTTTAGAATCGGAAAAACAACATCTTAGCATTGCGGTTAATATAAGTGTAGTTCAATTTAGCAAAGATAATTTTGTTCAGAGTGTTTTCAATGCATTAGAAATCTCAGGTGCAAATCCACAGTTACTTAAGTTGGAAATTACGGAAACGCTGCTCGCAAATAATATCCCCGATGTTAAAGCTAAGATGCAAGAGTTGCAGCAACACGGCGTGGCTTTCTCAATCGATGATTTTGGTACAGGTTATTCATCCTTATCTTACTTAAAGCAATTGCCAATAAATCAGTTAAAAATTGACCAAGGATTTGTACGAGATATTATCAATAGCAGTAATGATAGGGCCATTGCTCAGGCGGTTATAACGTTAGCCGATTCAATGGAGCTGCAAGTCATAGCTGAGGGAGTTGAAACAGAAGCGCAGCGCGCGTTATTGCAGAGTATGGGGTGTCACACCTATCAAGGCTATTTGTACGGAAAACCTTGTCAAATACAACAGCTGAAAATTTAAGCGCCATTTGAGTTGTTTATCGAGATAATTTTGAACTACTTATCTACAATATTATGGAAAGCGGTCATTTAAACATCCACAATCGCGCGTGGAAAATATCCGATTTTCGCTCGTAGCGACTAACCAGTCTAGTGCCATGCTCTAGTCTCGGTAAGGTAATTGTCCTCACCGAGACTGTTGCACTAAGGCTTTTCTTGCAGTGGCGTACAGTATCAGAACTGGTAGTTGACGCTCAGACTGTAATTCGCTGGTGCGCCGTAATAAGCAGAGCATATTACAGTTAACGCACTTTATAAAAAAATGACTCTGCTACGCTAAACATTTAGGCTCAACGGTGCTGACTCATGCTCAATGCTTTTAAACTCGCGCCATTCTGGTCGGTAAAAGGCATAAGCTATTGAATGACTGAAATTACTCTTAAAAAGAGCCCTGGCTATTAGTGTCATCCTTACCTGAGTCGGTATTGATTTCAGGGCAAGTTCGCGGCAACAATTTAGTAGGATTTTTCATTATAGGCCAGTATTGGCGTGTGTTTTAGAGCGATTTAAGCAATACCAATTTAGTAGGGTTTTTCGGTGAAAGCCAGTATTTATAAAGCTTGCAGGACGGTTGGAGCGACAATTATTTAGTAGGATTTTGCAATGAAGGCCAACAATGTCGCTGGTTTTAGAGTGGTTTATGCGACTAATAATTTAGTAGGATTTTCACTTAAGCCTTGCAATAACGATACTTCCGGAGCAGTTAACCAAAAAACTTGGTATGATTTTCACTTAAAACCAGTAATTAGTAAGCGTCCGGCGATCTCAGGTTGGTGTTCTGATTTAAGTATCCACTTAATTTTTAGTGGACACTTAGCGCCTTAAATCACAGTTACCTGAGTGTTTGTAGATCCAAAAGCTGTTGATGTAGGAAGGTGGCTGACTTGCTTGTGAAACATTTCATCAGCTCCACATTTCTGGAAGGTGGCGTTTCCAATCTGATAAGTCCAAATTTCCCTTGTTATTCTTCAAATAGAGACTCAGCCCCAATTAACGGGATAAGTCTTAACAAAACATCTTCCATCACACCGTTTTCAGCGGTAGTAATCATCTTCACGCTACGGTCTTTCCAAGAGAGCGTTTGAATCAAACTTGAGGTAACAACACTAGGCTTTTCAAGGTTTTTTACTGGTACTTCAGTAGCTTGACCGCGAATACTGGTACTAATCGGACAGCAGATAAGTAGCCCTGTTTGCTGATTGTATTCTTTACTTGAAAGGACAAGAGCTGGACGGTACTTGCCGATCTCTTTGCCTTTCACTGGCTCAAAATCTAACCAGATAATGTCATTGCGTTTAGGAATGTACTGCGCCACTACTCGCCTAACTCCTCAACAGAGACAACAGCCAATTCATCAGCATGTGCCGTATGAGCATCTAAGCCGTTTAGAAGTTCTTTTTCGCTAAACGGGAAGCGTTTCTTTTGGCGCTGAATAGGTTCAATAGTGATTTTCTTTCCATCAGCTTTAACCTCAATATCAGCCCCTTCAACCAAGCCAAATTGACGAATAAACGCAGCAGGAATGATGTTACCAAGACTGTTGCCAATTTTTCGTACTTGAGTCCGCATATTTCAACCTCAAAAGTGGGTACATTGTTATAACGAAATTGATTGTATACCTTTTAACCGCGGTGTCAACATTGTTATAACTTAAAAGCTAACTCAGCTGCCTTTGATATTGAGCTAATACGATTCTCATTTAAATTCTAAAAAGTTTTCAACTTTAAAGTCATAGTTTCAAAAGTTATTGTCTACAGGCTTTACCGAATAAACTTCTAAGCCTGCCGCTTAAATGTTCACGTTTAAATTGCGTTATGGTCTCAGTTAACAGCAGCAAGCGTAAGAATTATCCGTTTATAAATTTGTGTTAAAAGACGGTACTCTGCTATCGATTTACTCGTCGGTGATCTTCGGCCCTTATCGGTTGATATTGATTTGACTTAATTAAATCTATTCAGTAACTTAATTTATAGTTAAGCAATTATAAGGTGTCGCTTGGATAGCTTAGATGAATTTCAACTTCAGTCTGATGTGGCATGGCAACTTTCAAGTTGGGTGATTTTGGAGTATGAATCTTATGTTAACAAAGAGAGGCTATATCAACTTCTGGTAGTTTATGAGCGAGATGGTCCTGAAGCAACTTTATATAAATTAAATGTATTTAGTCAAAAGCTCAGCCTTAATTTCGTGCTCATTGAGGGTAATTCGTTTATTTGGTGCCCAAATAAAAAAAATACACAGGTATTGTCTCTTGACGATTATCTTGCTGATATAAATCATATTTACAAATTAGCAGACTATATTGGCAAATTACGAACTGAAAGACACTATGTAAATGTTGTTCAGAAAGATCAAATTCCAGACTATTCTACTATCCCTTCGCAAAGGTACTGGAGAGCATATGTTGTTTTTTTACAGAATATTGCCCCAATGTGGAGTTTATCAGCTAAACAAGCGGCTTTGTTAGTGACTGGACACTCTAATATGGGGCCATTGAGTGAGGATGATTTCAATAATTATTTCACTGCGGCTCATCGGGATAGGCTTCATTTACTGTTGCTAATTCAAAGTAATTTGGAAAAATTCTATGGCAAAGATAGAAAAGAAATTTTGCAGTGGCTAAATACTAAACATGTTAATTTTGGCAATGTCTCAGCGTTTAATTTGATGGCTTCAGAAGAAGCAGGCATTTTAATCGTTCACCAAAATACTTCATTCCTCTTAAAAAATAAGCTCACTGGTTCATAATTCATCCATATCATGATGTATAAAAAATAGTATATAAAACGCTAGGCGAAATCCCTGAAGTGCAGGAGGGCGATTACGTTTTTGGATAGGCTCATTTTTATTGAGTTCTTTTATATTTAACCAATCCTCTGTTTCTAGCCTACTCATGATATCTAGATGAATTGCAGCTGTTTTGGGGTATTTGGGATCATAGCGGTCATCGCGGTTAAAGTTAGGCAGTTCCTTTGTCCAATGGTCCCACCAGTATTGACGTTCCTCACTATCAAACTGATAGCGACAGACCAGCGTTAATCTAACATTCTGAATATAATCATCATCTATGCTGATTAATTTAATTACCTCATACCACAGCTTTAGCCACTTTTCGCCATCAGTGTCAGGCAATGATGTTTTTCGGAATCGAAGATCAGACCATTCAATATCACAGAAGTCCACCATATATTTCGCAGCTAAAATCACTTTTTTTGGTCATCAACGGGCAGTACATTATATCTGTTTAATATTTCACCAATAACGAGTTGTATATTCTCTTGCTTAGGTATTTTTACCAGTTTATCAACAGCGACTTTCTTTACTTTTTGAGAGCCAATATAGCCTCTACGTGAGCTGTTCTTGAATCTGAGTTTGACTTTTCCGTACTTGTGAGGGCTTTGCTGTTGACTAAAAAAGTAGTGCACATTTGCAATTGCTTTGTCAAAAAGCATTTCATCAATATTGTAGTTTTTTATGCAGGTTGTTCTATTTACATCATTATTAACATGTTGCAAAAGAGCATCGTAGATCAGCAACTCATCAATAGCGGTTGGCGTGATTTGTGTCAACGGCGCAATGGTATTTGGTGACAGCGTTAGCCACGAGTCAGTGCAAACAATGGATTCAGGATAGATATTGCTTACATGTTCAGCCAACTTATTTTGGATAAAACGATTAAAGCCATCAAAATAAGTACTACTGTGTTCTTTTTTATTTATTTCTCTGTAAAGGGTCCGAGTAGTGAAACCGGACAACGTAGCTTTTGCTTTATCAGTTAAATCGGGTAATTGTTGCTGTAGATCAGACCAGATAATCCAATGTGCGCTATGAATATAGTGGCAAAGTGTGATTGATGGACCTGAGTGACCGATGAATGAACTGATTGTATGCAAGGTGTTTCTTGCTGGTTGATCTTCATTTCGATTAAAAATATGGTTTTTGGCATCCGTTAAATGTTTAAAGGTAGGATGTTTTTGTAAGGCAGGGATCGGGTGGCTAAATTTATGAATATCGGCAGTCCAATACCAAAACAACCAAGTTGCAAATGAATGTCTTAAGTGGTGAAAACGAAAAGTATTATCGCCAGTAACACGTTGTAGTAGCGTTGTAAGAGGCATAAAAAGATGGTTGGCATGCACACCTTGCGCATCTCGGGAGAATAGCGGCGATTTATCACCGAAATAAAATAAAAACTCTGAATCTTCCAATCCTAACTTGAGTCTTTCAGTGCAATAATCAGCAAAAATATTTTTTTCTTGTTCATTTAGCAGGTGGCCAATAGGCAAGCGCCGTTTTGCGGATATGCTTTTTAGTTCTCTCGCTTGCGATGGCCAAATGATCAACGTTGCCAAGTTTGGTATCGTATTCTCGTTGCTGATACTCCATTCCAAATCACTGAGTTTTAAAAATAACAGTTCACTTCGACGCAGACCGCAGCGAAATCCTAGTATTAATGAGACGGATACGGCTTTTCGTTTCAGATCAAAAAGTCCTGTGATTTCGGCCGATTGTTGTAAAAAATCTATAGCATTATCATATTCCCAAGGCATTAATATGTTTGCATCAACAAGATTGGCTTGGTCTTTATTACCTGCGACGATAAAACTCTGAAAGATATAGCAAGGCTTAACCTGATAGTCGAGCTCTAACAAAATATGAAAATCTCTGAGAATTTTAGCCCTTCTAGCTTTTACCGCAGTGTTTTTGCCCGCATCAATGATCAGTAAATAGATATCTTCTAACTCATCGATAGACATATTGAGTGGATCTCGATAACCGATATGTACTTGAAGAGGAATTGCTACTGATCCAAGGTATGACAACAGTGTTGATGGTTTGAGTTTTCCCGACCATCTGCTTTGTCTTGTTAAACGGCTATGTGTCCATTCAACTAAAAGCTTTGTCACTGGGAGAATATTATTCTCCTTAAGCATCGGCTCATTTTTAATCGCATTTGCAAGCGACATTGATTTATTGGGATTTTTATGACTTTCTGCGTCATTATGTTTTCTTTTTTTGTATTCTCTCAGTTGCTGCTTAACCGAGGTTAACAGTGCTTTTGAATTTAAGAAGCTTTTGCTGTTGGTTGATTCTTGAGTAATGCTAGGGATCGCATGCGTTTTCGACGACTCTTCAGGTTGTGCATGGTCAATTGAAAGTGGTGGTGTTTTTTCACTTATCAGCCTTAAAAGAGGTTGTAATTTGAGTGTAAGGTTAATCTCTTTACCCGTTAAAAGTGGTAGTGAAAAAGGTGTTAAAGACAAATAGAGCAGACTATTAATCACTCTAAATAGCCAGCTTAATTTAATATTAGTCCTCGTTTGTGCTGGATTCAGTAGTAAGAACCTACGAAGATAGTGCTCAGGTGATCTTATGATTTCAAAACATGCTTGAGTGTTATACCAATGCTTAATAAGAAGTACTGTGAGGTTATCAGGGGTCCAGTTGTAAGGTTCATTTGCAGAGCCTCGTAATTCAAACCAAATCAAGCCTTTTGCAGATTGTAATTGCTTGTTATAAAGCAGGGACAAAAAGCTATTTAAATGAGATTGATTCAATAATCCACCATGTCGAACGGCACAGTAGAGTAGTCTGCCAAAGAGCGCTTCATCTGAAAGCTCCTGCATTTCAAGACTTTGAATAAAAAAAGTATCGAACGAAACAACCTCTTGGATTTCGTTGATATTGTCCTCGCGGATGGGGGGGCTTGGACGAATGAGTTTTGCCGGATTTTTAATCAGGAAGTCCGCACTGTACGAACTTCGATTGCTGTCTACATAGCTATTTAATTGTGCGGTGAATTTAACTTTTTTAACTGACTTTGACGGGTTATTTTCTGCTTTAAGCAAAGTCCAAAATATCTGGTCATAGTCCTGCTCTGAAAGGATACATATATTTTTTTCATTAATTTTTAGATTAAGGTTGCTCAGCTCCGTTCGGACAACTTTGTTTAGTTTTTCGTATTTCATGATGGCATTCCTTGGATAACCTTGATCCCAAGGATGTTTGATAACTCTGTTATGTATGGCTCGATGGTTTGATAAATTGCACGCATACTCAGTGTTGAACTTGAAGACCAAAATTGTTCGCCGATATTGGCATGGCCTAATACAGCATCAATAATTTCATGAGGAACTGGAGTGAATGTTGACTTAATCGATGAGGGGTCTTCCAAGAAAACTCTGAGTAGTCTTCTGTTTGAATTAACGGGCGCATCTATGTAATGAGACAATTGTTTATCATAGGAACTTACAGAAAATGGGACTATTTTCAACTTATCAGATTGGGTTGGCTCAATCTCTAAGAAAAAAAGTCTGGGTATCTGTTTTACAGGTGTTCCTAAACGGATCAGGCGTCCTTTTACGGCTAGTAGATGTTCTTCATAATGCTGCATCTGCTCAATAACTTCATTAACCAGAGGAATGTAGCGAGTATTGAATTCATCAGACTGACTTTTTTCGCGACGAATAAAAACTTTTGCAGGCAAAATAATATTTTCAGGTACAACAATAGGCGTTTTAAGCGGTCTGAGACCTGTTTGCAAACCGGTACAGAACAGCACATAAAGTGTAAAAAGGTTATGAAAATCATACCATTGCCGATAGTCTGCCCAAAGCTCTGAATACTTAATAGTGTTTGTTTTCAGGGTCTCAATACATTTTTGAATAACGGTATAATCAGGATGCCATTGTGAGCCTATATGTTCTTGTTGGTTACTTTTTTTTACGATAATTTGAGTGGGTGTTTGGATCGCACCTTTTATAATGGGCGCTAACAATTTAAGCAGACTGGTGTATCGATTTTTTAAAGTCTGTGTTGATAAAGTAGTGTAATAACTTCTGGCGATACTACCTGGCGGCGCCCTGTTATAAAGAAGGGTTGTCGTTGCTTGACCATATATCTGACATGACATAATGAGCATATGGTTACTGATCCGCGCTAATCCTCCTTGTTTGCCTTGTATGGTTTTATCGACAGTTGCTTGTAAAGTGGGTTTAAGTTCTTCTAGTTCAAAGCCCACAATTTTTGATTCGCTTGATAAATTGCTTTTCCTAAAACGTTCAAATGTGGCGGCACAAAATTGACTTGCAGGAAGTCTTAAGTATTTTGCGACTTTTAAGCAGTCACTTGTTTTTTCATGTGTCTTATATTTTAGGTCGAAAGCAGGAATGATCCAATGATGATTACTCAGGTCATAGGTGATATTTGTGTCAGTAGCGTTATCTTTTATTTCGTTGACAACACGTAATTCAATGGCATTCTCGAGCGGGGACGCAGTAAAAAACATACACATTAAAACGATCTGTTGGATCTGTTCAAGTGGCGAATGTTGCTCTGACGCCAAAAAAAACATGAGTTTTTGGATTTCTTGCGGTGACAACAACTGCAAACTATATGGAACATAGTTGTTTTGTCTCTCAAGTCTTTTAAGGGTGTCATTTGATACACGCCGTTGATGAAACTCATGAACATAAGATTCTAGAGGGATGCTTTCGTCAATAATCACAAAAGTACCAGTATCATCCTCGTCTACAACTTCGCCTGATAATAAGGCTTCAGGATCAGGTTCTTGTGTGGCTTCTATTAATCCATAAATAATAGGCTCTTCATCATCAAGCTCTGCCAACGTAAATGGGGTCAGGATCGTGTTACCTATTCTCTCTCTAACAGTCTTCGAGCGAGTCTGGGTTCTTGTTTTTCGGCCAACATTTCGGCGTTGAATAGGTGAACCACGGATCAAGCCAATTACACGTCGGACGTATTTAGCATTATCATAGATAAGCAACTTGTCATGGAGTGGATTGCTTTGGTCTTTACGGAGCGATTTAAGTTCTTTTGAAGCGGAAGGAAGTGATAACTCAGCCCTTAGTTCTTCTGCAAGCATATCAAGAAAAACGTGTAAAAGTTGAACTGTATTCGCTCTTCGGGTAGAGGTACTCAGACGTTGTGTTACGATGTCAGACTTAATCAGATGTCGGTAACCGATACTCATCCTGATAAAATCGCTGTTTTTAAATTCTATTTTTATATTTGATTTACGAGCTTCTGCGACAAGCGGTTGGATAAAAAGAATTGTTTGATGAAACTCAAGTACGGCACTTTTTTCTTGGCTATCCGTTGTATACAACATGGTATAAAGAGGATTTTTGCTGATGACGCCTCTTAAAGCTTTCTCAGGCTGGGTAGCCCCAATTGCTGCTGCAAATAGTGAGGAATTATGGGTAGCTTGCTCAACCAAGGGTAATAGCTTTAGTGCAGTATTGAGATAGCCAGAAGCTTGACTCTTCAGTATCGGGTTATTCTCAATTTCACTTATTAATTTTTGTGATAAACAGGCAATCGTATTTTTTAGAACAACATGGAGTCGAAGCAGATTAGTTGGGCAATTAATAAAATTAAGAAAATTATTATTCTCCTGTGAAACGGGTATGTTAAGCGATGAGAGAACATGTCCATAGTTAAAAATGATCTTAGTTTCTGACATCGATTTTTTGCTTACTGGTAAGTTTTTTAAACAGTGTTTTGACTTTGTCGTGGCCAATATTTTCAAACAGCTGCTTTGTCTGTTTTTCTGGATTTTTTGCGCAATTAAATAAGCGTAATGAACCTGCAATATCCGCAAGTGCTAGGTTAAATAATTCAGGCTGAGACAGTTCATCCAGATCATGCAAACAGCAGTTGATCACTTGGTCTTCTTTTAATAACAGCTTGGCCATTTCAAAGGTGCGAATACCTGCAATTAGCAAATAACCGAGTTCGGTTTTGACTAAATGAAGTGGATGTAAAATTAATAGGTTTTTAACGAGAAGTTCGGTGCACTCATTCGGCCCTAATAAATACATTATCGATGAGGTTTTAGAGGCAAGCCCCTTAATTTCTTCATGATAATCAGTGATGTCAGAAAGTTTAATCGATGCTGTTATCAATTAAGGCCTATTGTTAATATGAGTGGTATATCAAGCTATATAACAATAAATTTTTAGCATCATCAAGGCAAAAAGCCTACATTTCTTCAATTTCTTGTATTTGATGTAAAAAGCCACATCTATTACCACTGGCTTCCTAACAAACTCAGGGACAGTCATTCAGTCTAGCTTTTAATAAACTACTAGTTGTGAACCAGTGACCATCTGACCATCTAATAAACCTATACTTTTGCGCGAATTTTCCGCAAATGTCATTTGCAAACTCTATGAATATATTATCAATTACATATTTCTGACATGCAGGCTAAGTTAGATGCTGCACCACAAACGGCTACGATACGAAAACAAACCGTGGAGCACCCGTTTGGGACAATAAAAATGTGGATGGGTGCCACTCACTTTCTAATGCGGCGATTTACAAATGTCAGTACTGAAATCAGCTTACACATCTTGGCATACAACCTGATGCGTATTTCGGTGATTCCGAACAGCGATCCCGGTGTTATCCGATCACTCGTTAGCCGTTCTTTTTCATAACTATAGTTTTACGCTAAGTGATCGGATTGGTCTAGTTTTCTCATCGACTCTCCTGTTAATTCTATTCGGTGACTGTTGTGTAATAGCCTATCTAATAGTGCATCAGCGATTGTCGGGCTTGGGATCAGTTTGTACCACTCACTGGCCGGTATTTGACTGGCGATAATGGTGCTTGACTGCTGGTAGCGTATTTCCATCACATCCAACAAGTCGTTAGCCTGTCGCGCTGTTAGTGCTTCCATGCCCCAATCGTCTAGAATGAGTAGTTTACGTTTAGCCAAGGTGCTCAGTTGTTGGCGGTATGAGCCGTCGGCATGGCCGATATGTAGCTCATCTAACAGCTCACCGAGCCGGTAACAACGTACGCTGTGATGCTGATCACACGCTTGTGTAGCCAGCGCGCAGGCCAGATACGTTTTACCGCAGCCCGTTGCCCCCGTTAGGATAATATTCTGGTTGTAGTGCAGATATTGACCGCTGAGTAAGGCGGCCACTTTATCTTTTTTAAGCCCTCGACTCGCTCGATAGTCTATATGGTTAGCTCGGGCATCCACCCGTAACTTAGCCTGGCGAGCCAATCGCTGCACTTTGGTATTGTCACGGCACAGTAGCTCATGTGTTGCCAGCAAGCCTAATCGCTCTTCGAAGCTCATGTCAGAGTAAGTAGCCGGTTGCGTCTGTTGCTGTTGTAATGCTTGAGTAAAATGGCCAAGCCTCAACGCACGCAGTTGCTCATGTAATGTCGATAAACTCATCTCAGTTCTCCTTATTGATAATAACGTGGACCACGGATGTTGTGGTGGGTCAGCGGTGGTGTAGCCTCTGCTGTAGTGGCAATGCCGATGCGTTCTTTGTTATTCACCAGCAGGTTTGTAATGACTTTAAGGTAGGGCTGCTCCAGTAGCAGAGCTCGTTGGCTAGCCGCTTCAAGCCTGTCGTTACTATACTTTTTAGCCAAGCTTAGGATTGCAAGGCAGCTTTTAATCGCCTGCTCAGGATGTTGGCGTCGTTCAAGCTGGAAGCTGATGACTGCCCTGACGCCATTGCCTATGCTGTCAGCCCAACTCAGTAATCTTTCCGCGCTCCAGCGCTGTTTGATATGCGCATCAGGCATATGCTCTTTGACGGTAGTAAACCCTCCGTCTTGATGTCTTCTGGGGTGCTGGGCCACCACTTTTCCTTGGTAGTACACGCAGATGATTTGCGCGGTCGCTTCCACAGTGACGGTATGGCTGACCAGATTATGTGGGACGGAGTAAGCGTGTTTTGCATACAACACATGATAGTCAGGCCCGACACGCGCTTGCTTGCTATCGATGTACTCGTAAGGATAGGCCGGTAATGGCATCAACGCAGGCTTATCAAACCGAGTGTAAAGTTCATAACGAGAGCCTGGATGTACGCGTTGCTGACGATGATGAAGATCATGCAACAGCTCGCGGATCCGCTGATTCAAACTGCTGAGTGTATAAAAGTATTCATGGCGTAAACGCATGAGGATCCAGCGTTCAACAATCAAGACCGCGTTTTCAGCTTTTGATTTATCTTTGGGTTTATAGGGCCTCGCGGGCATGACGGCGGTGCCATAATGCCGTGCCATTCGAGCATAATTTTCATTGATAACAGGCATGTAACGATGGGTTTTGGTGACTGCTGAACGCAGATTATCTGGCACTAACAAACGCGGGATCCCCCCAAAGAACTGGAAGGCACGAGTATGAGCCATGATCCAGTCCTCCAGCTGCTGAGAGCGTCCTGCTTCAACATAGGTGTAATTAGAGGCACCCAAGGTCGCAACGAAGATTTGCGCAAAAAAGCCAATCTCGCCGGTATCAGGGTTAAGAATGGCCACGGTTGGGCCGCAGTAATCAATAAACAACTTGTCACCGGCGATGTGAAGCTGCCGCATGCTTCGCTTGAGGCTTTTAAGCCACGTTTGATAGTGCTCACAATATTGTGTGTAACCATAGGCCGTAGCGGGATCCAAATCACGATATTCCTGCCATAACAACAGCTTCGTCATGCCTTTGCGCTTTAGCTCCTGATGCATGCAAACGAAGTCTGGTTGGCGTTTATGCCGAGAGGTGTTTTTGCCCTTATAGACGGCTTTTTCCAGTTCAGTATCACTGGTTTCTTCGCCCAAAGGCCAACTTAAGCCGCTAGCTGCAAAACGTGACAAGATTTCGCTAACAGTGGCAGGGCCAACAGCGCAACACTTGCTGATGTCTCTTAAACTGAGTCCAGCGTTAAAACGAAGCCTCAAAATGTCTTTAATTTTGCTCATGTCTGTTCTCTTTCTAGCCATGGTCAACGCCTACCTAAGTTAATTAAAATTAGGTAGAGCTTACCAGTTGATTTGATTAGAAAAAGAATGGCATTTCGGCATTCCGATCAGCTATTTCGGAAAAGGGCTAAAAGTGATCGGATTAAACCGAAACAAGCGATCGGATTAAACCGAAATGAGTGATCGGATTGAACCGAAATCAGTGTTCGGATTCATCCGAAACATGCATTGTCCCATCACGGCCAGACTGCCATACCAGAACTGGCGATCCGGCCCAAAATCCATATAGTGCTCGACTTTTTCCTGATAGATCCGGCTTTTTAACTGCCCCCAGTGGGTATCGCGCTGCCAGCTCAGGTTAAGCCGCAGTTGCTGATTATCCAGCAAGTCCATACGCTGGTTAGCAAATCCCTGATAGGGCATCGCCTGATAGCCCAGCTGTACTTCAAACTGATCATCGGTTTGCTGGTAAGCCAGCCGCAGCTGATGATTCTGCGTTTCAAAGGCCGTGGAGGCGACCTCATTCAGCGGCAGGTTATGGCCAGGGCGGCCTGTGGCGGTTTGCGTTTTAAAATCTGCAGCAGCACGGTAGTTATTGCCCCGGCTCCAGTTGCCGCTATAGCTGGCAAAATGTTGCGAGTCGCTGTAGCTTAGCTTCAGATTGCCGCCCCTTGCCTGATTATTACTGCGGTAAAAGGCACCGCTACTGCCGGCAAAAGTCGCGCTGTCAGCAAACTCGACTGGTGTGGATTCGCTGATAATGCTGCCGCCAATACTATCACCACCCAGGCTCACCGGCGTGACACCGGCAAAGACCTGAATTTTACCGATGTCCGATGGCGCCAGATAAGACAGCGGCGGGTTCATATGATTCGGGCAGGCAGAGACCAGATCCATACCATCAACCTGGATCCGCAACCGGTCGTCCGCCAAACCGCGAATACTGGGTAAACCTGATACGGCACCAGCCTGTTTAATACTGACCCCGGCAAACTGACTGAGTATTGACGCGGTATCACTGGTGGCGGCCAGTCGATTTTTTATGTCTTCTGCCGAAGCTGCCTGGGCTGATTTTTTCGGTAACGCCTGTCCTGCCACCTGAATATGCTCGATCTCTGCTGCCTGCAGCGTGGTGGAATAACTTAATATCAACGCGAAAGCACAGCTTGAAAGTGCAGAGGACACAGCAAAAGCGCAGGGCTTTAATATCATGGGTTAACCTTAAATTGAGCTAAGCAGTTAAGGTTAATGGTAATAATTTTGGTCGCGTAGGTTAATGCGACAAATTGTCGCAGCAACGACAGACAGCTTGCGTTGCTTTATTACGGACGGTGTTTCAGTAATTTACGTTGCAAGGTGCGGCGGTGCATCCCCAAACTTTGCGCGGTTTGTGAAATATTGCCATCGTGTTCGGCCAGTACCCGTTGGATATGTTCCCATTCAATTTGTTCTGCAGATAAAAAACCGCTGTCGGCCGTTTTGATTTCGGGCTCGGTCGGGCCAAACAGGCTTTGTTTCAGCACCTGAAAATCGACAGGTTTAGTCAGATAGTCATCGGCCCCCAGCTTTACTGCTTGCACCGCAGTGTTAATACTGGCATAGCCGGTCAGCACAATAATTCGGCAATCGGGTAATGCTTGGCGCAGTGGCCGGATAAACTCCAGACCGGATTGCTGCCCAAAGCGCAAATCCAGTAGATATAACTGCGCCTGTTCGCTAATCAGTTGATCTATACTAACCGGCCCGGCAAAACAAACTAACTGCCAGTCTGGTTGGCTAAGGCGTCGCTGCAAGGTGCCGAGTAAGGTACTATCGTCATCTACCAGAACAAATTTTCTCATCATTCTTGATCTTTAAATGTAATCAGCGTTTCCATACCGCCTTGTGGCAGGTTGCGGCGCTGCACCTGACCACCTAAGCGTTCGATAGAGATGTTAGCCAGAAATTGCCCCCAACCGAGGCCATGTTCACTTTGTAAAGGGTAATGCCCCAATTCGGCTAACCGTTGCTCGGATAATCCCTCTCCAAAATCGGTAATTTGCAAACGCAGTTGTTGTTGTTTTAACTGCAAACTGAGTTTTAATCGGGGCTGCTGGTTCAGGATGCTGGCAGCAGCAGCATTCTCCAGGATCTGGAACACCGCTGAGGCCACTGCGGTCGCTTCCATGATCCGGCAGTGACTTTGATCACTGGATTGGGTCAGCTCAACCTGGAGTTCCGGTCGGGTGACAGCCCAGGATTGTAAGCTTTGCTGCAGCACCGGGTACAGCTCTGCTGCATCGAGACTACGCCAATCTCCGGCGCTTTTTCGAAGTTCATCAATAATTTGCTGGCAGCGTTTGAGCTGTTGCAGCATGTCCGCTAAGGCCGGATGCCGCAGTTCACTGGCGACCTCATCGGTTAACAACAGTAAGTTTTGAATAGGGGAGGCCAGATCATGGGCGGCATTCGCAGCGTAAGTGGCAATCGCCAGCGCTTTTTCCTGACGTAACTGATTTTGCTGTAGTGTATTAAGTTGCTGCGATTTCTGGCGAATGAGGCTAGTTTGGTGGCTTAGAAACCAGCTGAGTAGAATCGCCGAAATGCTAAAAGCACACCACATATGCCACATGTGTTGGGTGAACGGTTGTAATACTTCTTGGTGCAAGGTGTGATGGCCAAGCGCCATGTCGGATTGAACCAACGCCGTTAAATCGCCCAGCCAGAGCAATACACCATAAAAGCTGATCGCTGTGAAGGCAAAGATATAGCCAATCCACGCCGGCAGCAGTACAGTCGTTACTGCGACGGGCAGCAATAGCAATGCAATAAAGCCATTACTGGCTCCGCCGGACAACAGCAGCAATACAAAAATCGCCAGAAAATCTAGCGCGATACCCAGCACTAAAATTTGCCGGGTGCTCTGCCAGCTTACAGGTAGCAGTGGCAGCGCCAGGTTAGTCGCCAGCAAGTTTAACAACACAAGAGATATGGCAGGCACCCCAGGAGGTAACCGGAAAATCTAGCAACCAACCTGTTACTGATAATAGCAACAGGATCGTCAGCACAACGACCCTAAAGCTCATCAGCTGCCAGAAAGCCGAGGGGGGCACTTGCAGGTTGGATAATAGATTATTCGCTTTCATTTTCAGCTCCGGTATTAGAGCCTTTGCTGTTGTTTGCACAGTGCTGGCTAGAATTATTTAAGGCAGCATACTACGCAACATCCAAGCCGTTTTCTCATGCACATTCAAGCGTTGCGTTATAATATCTGCTGTAGGTTGGTCATTAGCCTCTTCGACAAGCGCAAATAATGAGCGGGCTGTTCTGGCGGTTGCCTCTTGCGCCTTAACCAGATGCTGCAACATTTCATTAGCGCTTGGTACGCCCTCGATTTCTTCAAAGCTGGCTAACTTAGAGAATTGTTTATAAGTCCCTGGTGCAGGATGTCCTAAGGCTCTGATCCGCTCTGCGATATCATCCAGCGCATTCCACTGCTCGGTATATTGCTCCATAAACATATTGTGCAGGCCATTAAATTGCGGACCTGTCACATTCCAGTGAAAATTATGCGTCATCAGATAAAGCGTGTAGCTATCGGCCAGTAATTTTGACAGACCCGCTGCAATTTGCTTACGGTGTTCGTCACTGATCCCAATATCAGGATTCTGTAATCCAGCTTTTTCATTACTCATCGTGTTTTCCTTGTTTTTTCCGACATACATAAAAATAACCGTTTTAGTCGCCACTCCGGCACTATCATTGATTATTGAGGCTTTACCGCTACCACCTGACAGACCGCGGCCATGCCATTGTGTCCGGTGCCTTCGACCACTTCCCGTTCACATGCCTGTAGATGTGACATGGTCAGGCCTTTGAGCTGTTCATCGAGCATACAAAGGCTATACAGCATCTTAATATCCTGTGGGCCACCGGTTTTAAAACTTAGTTGTTCAGGTCGGTAAAACTCGCCAATAAAAAGCCCGTCAGGTCGCAGCGCTGTTTTAATTTGCGCAAATACCCGATCCCGGATGGCTTCTGGTAAATGCATAAAAATAGCGACGATAAGATCCCATTTCTCTTCACCAAGCGCATAGTTCGCCAAGTCACCCTGTTGCCAGCGTACCTTTACGCCGGCTTTGTCTGCCAGTCGGCGACCTTTATCCAATGCCACCATTGAGATATCGACGGCGGTCACATCATGACCTAATTGCGCCAGATAAACGGCATTTCGTCCTTCACCCTCGGCTAAACACAGCACTTTTGAATTTGGCTTGATTCTAGCTATCTGACTGACCAAAAAGTCATTTGGCATTTCGCCATACACATAGTTTTCCTGAGCATAGCGCTCATCCCAAAATGTAGAACCGGACATATCTTTCCTTTTTAACTTTATTACGACGACTTAATCCCGAGCTCAGCAGACTGCGGGTCAAAATGATAAGCATAAAAAACCACCGGGATGACCACTAAGGTCAGTAAGGTGGAGATAAAAATACCAAAGATTAATGATACTGCTAGGCCACCAAAAATGGGGTCGTCCAAAATAAAGAACGCGCCCAACATGGCTGCCAATCCAGTTAGAATGATTGGGCGGGCCCGCACGGCGGAAGCATGAATAACAGCGATTTTCAGTGCGGTACCCGCTACAGTTTGCTGCTGAATATAGTCCACCAGCAAGATTGAGTTTCGGACAATAATGCCGGCAAGGGCAATCATGCCAATCATCGATGTGGCGGTGAAGGCTTGTTGCATTATCCAATGTCCTGGCAATATCCCAATTAAGGTTAGCGGAATGGGCGCCATAATAATCAGCGGCACACCGTAAGATTTAAATTGTGCCACGACTAATAGATAAATCAGCACTAATCCCACCGCATAGGCTAATCCCATATCGCGAAAGGTTTCATAGGTTATTTGCCATTCACCGTTCCATTTTATGCCAGGTTGGGTAGATGCCTGGGGTGGGGCGATAAAGTGCTGCTTGAGATCAGGGCGTTGCTGCTTCAGGTGCTTACTGATTTCGAGCATGCCATACAACGGGCTGTCGCTGCCACCGGCTAGATCCGCAGTGACAAAGACGACCGGTCGCAAGTCTTTCCGATAAATTGTTTGTTGTCTTGATGTGGTTTCAATGCGGAGCAACTCACCTAGTGGCAAAGTGGTACCATCTCTTGTCGCAATGGGTAACTGCAATAATTGTGTTAAGTCTGCTAGCTCAGCCTCGGCTAAGCGCAGCGAAATCGGTGTGAGTTGATAGTGCTGTGCTGAGTATAAATACCCGGCAGCCTGACCGCTGATGGCAAGTTGAATGCTTTGATTAATGTCACTAACCGCCACGCCGAGTAAAGCCGCTTTTTGTTGATCAATCTGGAACAACCAACGGGTCTGGGCGGCTTCCTGAGTTGAATCAATGTCGGTAACATGGCGAGTTTTGGCGAAGAATTGTTTGAGCTCAGTAGCAATAGCTAACTGGGTGGCATAGTCTGCGGCGTACACTTCGGCTACCAGAGGTGCCATCACCGGTGGCCCGGGTGGGACTTCGACCAATTTTATGCTACTGCCTTCTGGCACCATGATCTGTGAAAGCTGTTCGCGAATTTGCAAGGCGATGGTATGACTTTGCTGATCACGCGCTGTGTGCGGATAAAGGTTAACCTGAATATCGCCATGCCACGGCTGTTGGCGTAAATAATATTGCCGGACCAAGCCGTTGAAACTAATCGGTGCCGCTGTACCGGCATAAGTTTGTAAATGCGCGACCGCAGGATGTTGTAGTAATTGCTGGCTGATGTCGTTAAGCACTCGCTGCGTTTGCTCAAGGGTGCTACCTTCAGGTAAGTCAACAATGATTTGAAACTCGGATTTATTATCAAAAGGTAGCATTTTTAGCACTACAGCTTGTTGTTGTACTAACAACATTGAACTGAATATCGCAATAAGTAGCGCTAATAACATCAGTAACCGATTACGTTTACCCTTCTGTTGGTCTAAAAAAGGTGACATCAGCCGCTTAAATAGCCGCTCACTGCCAGCGGTTGAGGTGTCGTGATGTGCGTCCTTCGGCTGATAATTAGCAAACACTTTATAAAATAACCAAGGCGTGAAGATAAAGGCGACCAGTAACGACAACAACATTCCCATACTGGCGTTAATCGGGATCGGGCTCATATAAGGTCCCATCAAACCCGACACGAAGGCCATCGGCAACAGCGCCGCGACTACGGTAAAAGTTGCAAGGATGGTCGGAGCACCAACCTCATCAACTGCTTTAGGAATGGCCTCTAGCAGACTTTGCTTACCCTCCAACCAATAGCGATGCAGGTTTTCCACCACAACGATGGCATCATCGACTAGAATGCCGATCGAGAAAATTAAGGCGAACAGTGACACCCGGTTTAAGGTAAAGCCGTAAGCCCAGGACGCAAAAAGTGTCAGAGCCAGGGTAATAATCACCGCCATACCAACCACGAAGGCTTCTCGCCAGCCAAGAGCAAAGCCAACCAACAGTACGACTGAAAGCGTGGCGAATAACAATTTTTTAATCAGGGTGTCGGCCTTGGCTTTCGCGGTCTCGCCATAGTTTCGACTAACCGTGTAGCGCACACCATGCGTCATGTAATCGTCACTCAATGCTATCAGCCGCCGTTCAATGGCCTGAGTCACTTCAACCGCATTCACGCCCGGTTGTTTGGACACATACAAGGTGACTGCAGGGTATTGGTGTAGTTGAGTGTCGTCAGATCCTGCGCTGATATCGCTTCTATCAGCGTGCACGATATGTTGCACATAGCTGGTTGGTTCAGCAGGTGCAAGAGTAATGTCAGCAACGTCACCTAAATACACCGGTACTTTGCCGTTTTCGGTTTGTCTGACGGCGATAATAAGCCCGGCTACGTCTTCAGGCGTTCGCAGCGGGTGGCCGGATTCTAATAAAATCTGTTGCTCCTGCTCCAGCATGCCCATTTGCTGGCTAAGCCCCTGGCTTTGTAATAACGCAGCCTTAACACTGGCCAGGTCAAGCTGGTAGGCTGCCAGCTGCGCGACACTAAAACGCACTAACAGTGAATCCTGGGTATCACCTATCGGATAAATATCTCGGGTGCCCGGTACTTGCTGTAGTTGTTCAGCCAAACTTCGTGCCGCAGCACTGAGTTGGCTGTGAGTAACCGTCTCGCGATCTCCCCACAGCGTGACCGCAAATACGGGCACATCATCTATTCCTTTAGGTTTAATTAAAACCGGGCCAATACGGCTATCTGCAGGTTGCCAGTCTGAATTAGCATAAAAAGCATTATAAAGACGAACTAGTGCATCGGTGCGGTGCTCACCGACTTTAAATTGCACGGTCAAGACGGCCATGCCGGGTTCAGATACCGAATAGATATGTTCAATACCGGCAATTTCAGCAACGATTTTCTCGGCAGGCACAGCGACCTGTTTTTCCACCATGGCGGCACTGGCGCCGGGATAGGCGATAAAGACATTGGCGAAGGTGACTTCAATTTGTGGCTCTTCCTCGCGTGGGGTCACCCAAACGGCGAAGGCACCAAGTAAAAAACCGACCAATGCCAACAAAGGCGTAAGTTGATTTACTCTAAAAAAACGGGCCAGCTGACCGGCAATACCAAGCGATTTAGTCATGCCAAACTCCTGCTATTCCATTATCGCTGAGGGTTGTTGACCCGTTGCAGGCAGTGACGCATTGGCTATAACTCGATCGCCTGCTACCAAACCGGACAGGACTTGTAGTGTACTATCAGGCAACTCCTTTACCCGGACCGGCTGTAAGATGCGACCACTAGGAGAGGCTAACCACACGGCTAGCATTTCGCCCCGTTTTACTAGCGCGAGCTTGGGGATAACCAACATAGTGTGCTCTGCTATTTTTAGCTTCAAACGATGCCAACTTCCAGGATAAAGACCATGTTCTCGATAATCACCCTGAGGTAAATCAAGCCGGAATAAAAAGCTATGGCCAAGCCGATCAGCTTCCGGAGCGATTTTAAGTTGGATGTTGTTAAGTGGAAGTACCGTGCCATCCTGCGCAACCAATTGTGCCATAGTGACTTGCTGGGCTGCAGCCACGTGTTGCTGCGAGAGTTGGCCACTTATTCGCAAGTGCTCCAGACTTAATCCCCGAATTAAAGGTTGTCCGGGATTAGCCAGTTCACCTAACTCGACAAAACGTTGCTGGACAATGCCAGTATACGGAGCGCGCACCACGGTTTGTTCCAGTTGTTCAGCTGCCGCCATTAATGCTGCCTGTGCTTGTTGATGTCTTGCTTTGGCAGCGGCGAAGTTAGCATTGGCCTGATCCAGAGCGGATTTAGCGACCAGCCCTTGTTCATGTAGTTCCGTGATCCGCTGTTGCTCTTTTTGCATTTCATCAAGCCGGGTTTGGGTTTCGTTGGCTTGCGCCTGAGCTTGTTTAAACCTCGCTTGCTGTTCGATATCAGTAAAGCGCACGATGATGGCGCCTTGTAAGACCATATCATTCACATCATAAGGAAGCTCAGTGATACGTCCCGAGGTTTGTGCTGAGACTGTCGCGGACGAGATGGCTTCGATTGTTACAGGCAGTGTTAGCCATTGTGGAAGAGTTTGCTGCTGAACCGTAAACCAGGTTTGCGCCTGAACAGGTGTAAACAAGAACACTATAAGCGAGATAGCGAGATTGCGTAGCGAATACATTGTTTACCCCTACTAAGAGAATAAATGTTTAATAACCAGGTTATTATCAAATTTAAACCAGACGAATTATACTTTAGGGAAAAATAATAAAGTTATTAACTTACAAACAGACTCTTCGTCAATCAGTTCATGAGCCATATGTCCAAAAATCTGTCTAAAATTAACGCAAAAAAGGCTAATGCAGCAATCATTGTTAATGCAACAGTGCATGCTGAACAAACCGCGGTTTGCATATCTGCTGATAATTCGGTCATGTCATCAACCAGATTGTTTTGCACCTGTTGAGTCAGGATGCCTGAGCTCAGATAAATCAAAACGCTCTGCCTTCACCGACTTCCTCATGCGTCACCCCATCTCGAATATGGTAAATCCGTTTAAAGGTTGGAATGATTTTTTCGTCATGGGTCACCACAATCACCGCTGTTTGAAAACGTTTAGCCATCTCGTTGAGCATCCGTATTACGGACAGTGCCCTGACAGAATCGAGGGGGGCAGTCGGTTCATCGGCCAGGATTACCGGCGGTTTGTTCACTAATCCACGGGCAATGGCAACGCGCTGTTGTTCACCACCTGATAACTGAGATGGCATGGCATGAGCCCGATGTTGCACATCCAACGCAGTTAGTAGCGCCATGGCGTGTTTCCTAGCGGTGATATTGTCCATACCGGCCAGCATAGGCAGTAAGGCAACGTTATCCAAAACATCGAGAAATGGAATTAAGTACGGTGCCTGAAAGACAAAACCGATTTTATCGCGGCGTAATGCTCGCAGATCCTTAACCTGCCAGCGCCCGTCAAAAATCACTTTATCACCCAGGGCTATTCGTCCCGCAGTTGGATCGATTACCGCTCCCAGACACTTCAATAACGTACTTTTACCCGAACCGGAAGGCCCGATTAAGCCGACGACTTCACCGGGAGCAACTCGCATATTAACATTTTTAAGTGCCAGGAATGCAGTATCACCGGTGCCGTACTGTTTGCTGAGTCCTTCAATATGAATGCCTTGTGTGGGCATTTTAACCTCCAATCGCTTCTGCCGGATCGACTTGAAGCGCCATTCTGATCGCCACCAGACTGGACAATACACAGATCAGCATTACCACAAAGAAACCGATAACAGAATCCAGCGGCAGCAGCAGAACATATTTGGGGAAAAGCGGGGCAGCAAAGGTTGCCGTGATTTTACCGACAATAAATCCGAGACCGCCGAGCACCAGTGCTTGCTGTAAGATCATCCAGGCGATAGTCCAGTTACGGGTGCCGATAAGCTTTAACACCGCTATTTCGCGGATTTTATCCATGGTCAGGGTGTAGATGATAAATGCAACGATTGCTGCACTGACTACCGCTAAAATCATCAGGAACATTGCTATCTGGCGTGCTGAGGTGGCAATAAGCTTACCGATGAGAATTTCTTCCATTTGCAGACGGGTATACACCGTCAGCCTGTTCCAGCGCCGGATGGATTCGGCGATGTCCTCAGCATCATAGCCGGGTTTAATGCGGACCAACACCGCATTGACGGAATGATTAACCAGCTGTGATTCCACTACGGACTCCAATAACCCCGGAGTCGCTGGCCGGTTAAACATCGGATTGTCGGCAGTCCGGCGCCGTTGCATTAAGATGGCATCATTGTCTTTCAAAAACTGTGCTTCCTGCGCATCCTTAAGCGGGATAAAAATCATCGGATCCCCGCCGGATGACACCATGCGCCGGGTTAGGCCAACCACGCGATAATAATTGCGGCGGATTTTTATTTCATCATCCAGCATAAACCCGGAAGCGATATCCGCAACAGCTTCATAATGACTGCGGATGATATGCCTGCCCGCCACAAGTTGCGGTGGCCAGCCGGCAGTACCGGGGCCATCCGGGGCAATACCAACCACCATGACCCGAACATCACGCTCACCTTTTTGTACCTGCATCGTCAGGTAGGTCACATTGGTGGCCTCAGATACACCCGGAATACCTCTGATCGCGCGCCACCAATCATCCGGCAAACTGGAAGATTCAGCATAAGGCCCTAAGGTATCCTTTTGCACGACCCAAAGCTCAGCACCGCTATTATCTAACAGCACACGACCATCATTAACCATACCCCGATAGACGCCTGCCATGATTAACGTTACGCCAATTAATAGCCCAAGTCCGGCACCGGTAAAAATAAATTTACCCCAGGAGTGCAGAATGTCCCGGCCAGCCAGGCTAATCAACGACCCGCTCCCGGTATCGCCTCAGTGACTTTGATTCTGCTGTTAAAACCGAGCGTTTTTTCACTATAAACGACGACCGAGTCGCCAATTTCTAAACCTTGCAGCACTTGCACATGACCAGCGAGATCGGTTCTCCCCAAAATTACCGGTACAAACTCTAAGTTATCATTATCCACTTTCCATACCCCGCGTTGTCCCTGTAATGAACGAATGGCGGCAATGGGGATACTTGGGCCCGGAGCTAAGGCGGGAAGTTTTACAGTGATTTCTGCTAATTCGCCTACTGACGGCAAAGGGAGAGGTGGCTGTGCAAAAATAATTTTGGCTAACATTTCTTCAGTCACCGCATCCGCCTTGGGTTCAACCCAAAGTACCGTGCCAGGCAAGGTTTGAGATTGCCGGGAGCGCAAGATAATCTCGGCTTGCAGTCCTGCGGTTAATCCCTCGGCGCTATGCTGATCAAACCGGGTATTAACCCATAAACTGGCCGGGTCAATGAGCTCGATAATGGTTTGCCCGGCTACCACGGTAGAGCCCGGCTCAGCGTTTCTTGCTGCCACCAGTCCGTCAGCTGAAGCAACGAGCTCCAGATTTTGTTGTTGTGCTATCAGGACCTGTTTTTCGGCGCGGAAGCGGGCAAGATCTGACAAACTGGCACTCAGGGTGGCACTGGCGATGGCCAGCTCCTGTTGTTTTGAGAGCAACATTTCTTCACTGGTTCCGCGGGTTAATATCAGTTGCTCATAGCGCCGCGCCTGAGTTTTGGCATACTCCTCTTTGGCCGCGGCTTGCACCACTGCTGCTTCAGCGGTTTTAATCGCAGCTTCCTGAGCCTGGATTTTCTGATCAAGGTCAATCGTATCCATCTCTCCCAGTACTTGTCCGGCATAGACGGTGTCTCCAACATTCACTTTGATGGAGCGGAGCTTACCGTTGATGATAGGGCCAATTTTATAGGTATAGCGAGCCTGAACGTTACCTATGCCGGTAAGTTCGGGTGTAATTGATCTGGATTCCACGGTGCTTAGCGTGACTGCAATGGGTGCGAGAGGCCCTGATCTTAAAGCGACGAAGAAAAATAAACCGACTAACGAACACAGCATTACGACCAGCAAAAGATGTTTAGTCTTTAAAGACGAGATGCTCATGTATTGTCTCCGATCCCGCGCTTATATATCGCAAACACACCGGCAGCATCACGATTAATAAGACTGATATCATCAGCAATAAGCGCCTGCATCACCAAGCCCTGGATAGAGCCAATAAAGAGAACTACCGCGCTCTGAATATCCAGCTCCGGAGGCAAGGCGCCGTGCGTCACGGCAGCCTTAAGCAGATGCGTGATCCTATCTTTATATCTAGCCAGTAAGCGTGTTGTCATTTTTTTGGGCAGTGTTGCTCCCGGACGTTGTAATTCGCCAAACAATAATCTTGGAACGCCCGGATGCTCTGTTACAAACTGGATATGTGTCATAAAGACTGCTTCAAGTGCGACTAACGGCGAAGACTTATTGTCGGCAGCCTGCTCAATTCTTAACAGCAAGCGCTCAGCTACCCAACCCATAACCGCTTCCAGAATACTGTCCTTGGTCGCGAAATGTCGAAATAGGGCCCCTTGCGTCAGTCCCATTTTTTTGGCGATTGCAGAGGTTGTGATATCACTGGGATTTTGTTCTGCGGCTAACCTCAAAACGGCGTCGACCGTTGCGGCCTTTCGCTCATCAGCGGGTAGGTGTTTGCGTGGTTCACTCATGGCGAATCCTTAAGATAGTAATCAATTACTATCTTAGTTGCTAATGCTAAGAATGCAAACTTAAATTTTAGGTTGTTCTAATTAAAGATGTCTTGAAATGTGAAAGTGCGGCTGACACTATAGCTGGACATTCCAAAGTGCATAGGCTTCAGTAGATGCAGTGCCGAACGGTAACCTATCGTATTGTGAAAAAGGTTCGTAAACACCGGCACTTTGTTTTTTTGCGTAATATTGCGTATTGAGATACAGCTCTGCAGCCTGAAAAATCAGTAACGTCTCTGGCTGCCACAGCAGCTCTGCATGAACTTTGTCAGCAGGAAGTAACGGCAGCTCCGTACCAATATCGCTAAGTTTACTGTTGATTTTGGTATAGTTTGCCTTAAGTTTGAGGCTATCAGTAAACTGCCATTGTGCCTCTATCTCACTGCCCCAGAGTTTAGCATCACCCTGCTTAAGCTGATGAATAGGTAGGCCAGATGGTGCATGCAGCTCTGCGGTCCTGGCTTGGTAGATATAGTCATCAATGGCGTTATGAAAGACAATAAATGAAACATTAACGCGCTGCGTAAAATAACGAATACCGACATCTTTGTTGAAAGAATATTCCTGCTCAAGCAAGGGGTTACCCTGCTGATAGGCTGCCACGCCGCCATGAACGCCCTTAGCATAAAGATCAAACACAGAAGGCGCCCGGAACCCCCTGGCCAGATGTGTGGTCGCTAACCAACTATCAGCAAATTGCCAGGTGAGTCCTAAAGAGCCACTTAATGCATTCCACTGACGCGAGTCGCTTTCACGCGTTGATTAAATCTGCTTGCTGCTTCATATGGTCGAAGCGTAAACCAATTTCCGTTACCCACCGTCCTGCTGATTGTCGTTCAAAGGCAAAAACGGAATAACTTTTGCTGTTAGCATCCGGAATCAGATTGCCCACATGGGTATATTGCTGCTTATTTACTACATCAATACCCAGTTCGCCTTGCCAACCACCTATCGCCTCATGCAATACTGAAAAGCGACCCTGATAACGATTAAGCTCAAGGCTCAAGTCAACGGTATCGTCATTGAGTGCCTGATAGGCAATACCGGTTCCTGCATCGCGCAGGTTTTGCTGCCAGCTTAAGCGTGATTTTATTAATAACACATCGTTAAATTGATAAGCGCTATCAAATAACACGTTGTGATTTTTCAGGAATTGGCCGGTGGGTTGACCGTTTTGTTGCAGATAATTCTGGTCATTCGACCAAAATGTATAGCGTAACGTGCTTTCAAATGTGTCATTAACAAAACCAATTGCAGAGGCTAAATCCCGTGCTTTGAAATCAGTAAAAGGGATCTCTCCGGAAAAAAGTGGGGCAGTACCGCTGTTGTTTGCAGGATAGGTTAGCACCTTAGGTGTTGCGAAGTTGTCCGCCTCGGTTTGACCTAATCCTAAATAGCCGCCCCAATTATTGTAGCTGGCATCGCCATCCAAATAGAGGCTACGCTGGTTGTTGTTCGAATGATATTGCGAAAAGAGCGTTGCGCGCTTTATTCCTGTCGAGCCTGAATCAAGCAGTAGAGGTCTGCTGATAACATTGACAACACCTCCCATCGCATCGGCGCCGTATAATACACTCATGGGACCTTTCACGACCTCAACCCTATCAGCTAAAACCGGATCAAGGTTAGGTGGGTGTCTCACGCCATATTGCTGATGATCCTGCGGGACTCCGTCTAAAAGAATACGGATCCGATCACCGCTAAGTCCTCTTAAAACCGGTTTGCCTGATTGAACACCCGTTGCAACGTTACTAACACCGGCCATTTTTTCTAAGCGTGCTCCTAAAGACAGTGACTGCATCCGAAAGCGCGTGACCAGCAATGTGTAAAGGATAATATCAGCGCCGGTACCAAATAAACTGGCACACATGCCACCTGAAATTAAGATCACCAACATCATCAGCAATTCACTGTACTGAGGCTTCCTCATTTTCGCTTGGCAGCCGCGATGTGATGCAAGACTGTACACCACGGCAAAGGCAGTTATTAGACTGAGGAATAGTGCTTGGATGATATAAACCGGTAAATTTTGCAAAGATTGCATCCCCAATATAAAACCAACGAAACAACAGGGGATCATCCATAACAACGGTTTAAAAATTTTGCGGTCTGTGGCTTGGCTTAAGATAAAAATACTGGCACTTGTCATGCCAATACTTTGGCGGCAAAGGCTTTGATGGTAAAGTCTGGAAGAATTTAATTTTGTTGAAGGTTCTGTATCGACGGAGTAAACATGGATTGTTTTAAAACGAATATCAGCTAACAAGGCAAAGTAGACATTCGTTTTTCCGAGAGAGCCTAAACTGAACAGCTGCTTCATCGCTCATAGCAGACGATCAAGTAACTGGATGAGTGCTGAAAATGGTATTTCCGTGAAAATGCAACGGGTGGTAATCAACCATTGATCGTGGTTGTAAATTCGGGTGCCGTTTTGCACCCCGCATAGTGCAGCAGCGTCTTCCAGAATTATGTAATGCAAAACGGGCGAAACCTACAACACAGTGTAAAATTTATTGAGTTGTTAATGTACCTACTCACTATGTGGAGAAGTAAATGCGATTTAAAAAGTACATATTCCTATTACTGTCCATGTTTTTGGTGAATTACTCAGTATTCTCAAAAGAATGGCGCAATATTCCCTACGTGAGCCACAATAGCGAGACCAAAGCTTACCTCATTGAGCGAGGAGTACTCGATATATACTGTCCGGAAGACAATGAAAAACGACCCGTTATTATCTGGTTCCACGGTGGCGGCTTAAGATCCGGCGAGAAAAATCTACCTCAAAGGCTATTAAATCAAGGCGTATGTGTTGTTTCACCGTAAGCGTAGCAGCAACCACACCTTGCGGTGTGGCTGCTGATCAGTAAGGCAGGAGCTGTTGCAATTGCTCGTGGGTATTGGCTTTTGGCAGCTCAGTGAGCAAGCGGCATAGATAATCATACGGCTCTAGGCCATTGATTTTAGCCGTTTCGACTAGGCTATACATTGCAGCACTGGCTTCTGCGCCCGTTTCAGTATTGGCAAACAGCCACGCCTTGCGTCCAATCACGAACGGTTTGACGGCGCGCTCAGCACGGTTGTTGTCGATATTAAGTCTACCATCGTCCAGATAGCGGATGAGCTTGGGCCACTGATTCAGGCTATACGTGATAGCGACTCCCAGTAAACTTTCTTTCGTGACACTCTCGCTTGATTTATCCAGCCAGCTTTTAAATTGTTCTAGCAGTGGTTTAGCTAGTGCTTGTCTGGCGTCATACTTCTTGTCAGGCGGTACGGTTTTTAATTTACTCTCCAGTGCATAGAGTTTCTGGATGTGGTTAAGGGCCACATCCGCTTTACCCGTTTTGCCTTTGCCCTGCGCTTTTTGGGCTTCGACGAACTTGCGTCGGGCATGCGCCCAGCAACCGACTAAGGTTGCGTCGGTTTTCTCATATCCGGCATAACCATCTACCTGCAGATAACCGTTAAAGCCGGATAAGAAGTCACAGGGATGTTTACTGCTGCGACTATCCTGATAATCAAACAGCACCAGTTTGGGGCCGGTACTTTTTTCTAAGCCACAGCCATATACCCACATGTAACAGGTGCTTTTCTCAACATCCAGCACATTGACGGTGGTTTCATCTGCCCACAGCACCGGCTGTTTAAGCAGCTCAGCTTTCATTAACGCCAGTAGCGGTTTAAGTTTATCTGCACAGGTTATCAGCCAACGACTCATCGTTTGACGACTAAGCTCAATGCCGGCTTCATTAAACAGTTTTTCTTGTCGGTAAAGTGGCATCCCATAGTGCATTTTGCTGCTGATGATTTGCGCCAGTAAACTTGGCGTGGCCATACTCTTAGGGATAACCGCAGGCGGTACATCGGCAATCTTAATGTCGACCTTAGTGCCATTGGTTTCACACTGCCGGCAGCTGTATTTCAACCGGACATTTCTCAGCACACGGATTTTCGCGGGCACGAACTCAATTTGCTCACTGACTTCTTCACCCATTTGATGCAGGGCATGGCCACAGCAGACACAGGTTTTATCGTCAATGTCATGGATAACGTCAACGCGGGGCAATTCAGGGGTAATACGCGGTCGGCGTGGCTTGGCGGCTTTCTCAGCGCTCTCGGTCGTCTGAGTGTCTGGCTCTGTCGCTACGGACTCGTCTTCAATAAGCTGTTCGGCCTCATTTAAGACTTCGCCTTCACCTTCGTAGGTCTCGCTGCTGGGGCTAAATTTCTGGTACTTCTTCAGGTTATAGCGCTCCAGCAATTGCTGCAGCTTATCCGACAGCTGCTGGTTAACCCGCTCTAGTTTAGCGATGCGTTTGTCTTTTTGCGCCAGTTTGCGCTCAAGCTTTTGCTCATGCTTGGCAAGTAGCGCTGTCTGCTCAAGCAGCATTTTCTTAAGCAGTTCAACGTCATCAGGTAGGGTGTCTGGTATCTTTTTCATGGCCGCTATTGTAACGGCCAATTTGGCTAAGTGCTTGGTAAGATTTAGATTGTTTTGGATGCGATCTACAGGATTTATAGCCGATCGGCATATCAACCCACACTCTGGTAATGCAGCGGCTGGTGCGCGGTGATTTTTTGAATATCGACACCTTGCAACAGCCAATGCCATTGCTGCTCGCTAATCGACAACACTTTACCTGGCATCTGCCTTGGCCAGCGGAATGTGTCTTTTTCAAGTCTCTTGTACCACAGACAAAACCCAGTGCTATCCCAGTACAGCACTTTTAACCGAGTACGCTGCCGATTGCAGAACACAAACAACGCGCCGCTAAATGGCGAGAGCTGCATCTCTTGCTCGACCAGCAACGATAAGCCATTAATGGATTTGCGAAAATCGACCGGCTGTTTATGCAAATAGACCTTAAGCACATCGAGGAACATTTTCATCATCAGAGCGCTCTGAGCAAGACGGCTAACCAGAGTGCATCCGTCCCTGCTGGAAGTTGCAATTCCATATCACGCTTGCGTAGCAGGATATGCCGGGCCAGTGGCGAGCTTTGTGGTGCTAATTCAATGAAACCGGTGTCATCATTCTGATGAGCCAACAACTGGCGTTTACGGAGATTGAAATAGGTCGGGATAATCCCTTGTCGTTTAGCAAATGCCGTTTGAGTGAGGCCACTTTGGGCTTGCTCAGCGAATAAGGCCAGCCATTGTTCTTTAGTGCGTTTCATGATGATTACCCTGATTATTTAAAGTGGCAGACAGGGTAATGTTGATCAGTTAGGATAGGAATGTGTGGTTGGCGTTACGCTTACGTTTCACCTAATTATCGCCTGTACCCGAAGGTTAAATCCCCAAGCTACATCGAGGATGCTGCTAGTGCGGTAGCTTGGGTTTATCACAATATTCAAGACTTCGGTGGTGATCCGAACAAAATCATTTTATCTGGTCACTCTGCAGGAGGTTACCTCGCGCTTATGGTCGGTATGGATATCCAGTGGCTTGCGAAGCATAATGTCAATGCAAACAAATTAGCTGCACTGGTCCCGTTTAGCGGCCATACTGTAACCCACTTTACCGTGAGAGAAGAACGAGGCATCAAAGGTGAGCAACCTGTTATAGACGCTTTCGCGCCTCTCTTCCATGTTCGAAAAGATGCACCTGCCATTACACTAATAACCGGTGATAGAGAGCTTGAGCTTCTTGGCCGTTACGAAGAGAACGCTTATTTTGAACGTATGATGAAAGTAAACGGTCACAAATCTACCCGAATTTTTGAACTGGATGGCTACGGACACGATATGGTAGAGCCAGCGTTACCGCTGCTGTTGCAAATTGCTAAAACATATGAATAGAGAGGCAACTAAATCGCTTAACAATTATCCCAAGTTATACTAAAGCTTTACCGTGAAAATCTATTAAAAGGGCTTTATTTTATTACTTGAATATCGCTACCTTTGAGTTATCACTAGTCTGCGTCAGCAGTTGTTCGCGGTACTGACTTGGTGTCATGCCCTCCAGCCGTTTAAAGAAAGTATTGAAAACCGATTTACTATTAAAACCTACCTCAAAATAAATATCGGTAATACTTTTCGCAGCAGGGCCTTGTTCAGCTAGAAGGAGCTTGGCTTCTGTTATCCGGTAGCGGTTGATATATTCGTAAAAATTTTGTTGGTAGCACTGTTTTATCGTCAGTGAAATCTTTTTCGGCGGATAACCTACCGCTTCAGCCAGTTTATCCAGGGTAATTTCAGGATTAGTATAAAATTTCCTCTGCAGCATCAGTTGCTCCAGTCGTTTTGCGACTTCCTGGTCAAAATGGGCTGAGTTTTCTTCTTTCGACTCAAACAATGGCTCTTCTCTGACGGGGGCCACTGTTACAAAAGAAGTGAAGCGTAAAAAAATCAGAATGTTCAGAGCAATGAAGTTTAGATAATAACTACTTAGTCCCACCACATTCAGCAAATCTAAATCAAAGTCGTTCGCAAGATAACCATATAGTTTTAAGCAGTTGAGTACAATATCGATGGTAAAAATCAAGAAAAAGGCAGTCAGCATAATTTTTAACCAGGCGACATCTGACGTTTTGGATTCAGCCTGCTCATGCCGTAATTGCTTACGATAATTCCACACCAGCAAAAAGCACCAGCCAACATAACCGATACGGATAAAGCGACCGAGCGTTTCGATATATAAATGCGGGCCGGAATACGCAATATGTTGCGACTCAATCAGCGTATGTTGCGTGGCATAGTCTTTCAGATAGAAATTCACCAGCATATGTAGCACATAAATACCCAGCGGCAGCAGGTGCCAGCTGGCAGCGGGCTTTAGCTGCACATCTTTATACAGCAGGGTGCGGACAAAAAAGTACAGTAAAGGCCCGTCCAGGTAGTAGGCAAAGCTAAATACAAAAAACCAGTCTGGTGAGCTTTCCAGTAGCCAAATGCGGAAGTGCGTGCCCCAGAACATCAATTCATGCAGCGGGATCAGGAAATGACAAAATAAAAATAACACCAGAAAGCGGTTGCTAAGGGAGGATTGCCCGGCCGCAGCAGTCAATAAACTAGCCAGCAATAAACATTCAAAGGCGGTTACCACCATCAACAGGTCATGGAAATTGAAAAGAATCGTGTCCATAAAAGCAGAAACCTGTCCGTTGAGGTGGTCGCAAAACACCTGAGCACTTTGGCTGTGCCAGAAATCGCTCGTCACTATGCCTTGAGTCATCTGATTCGGCAAGCAATTTTATTAACCATCTACTGATTCAAATCAAAAAGCAAAGTAAATATTAAGCAATTAAATCATGTGCTTATTTGAGTTCGACTTTATTCGAACTTACCGCAATACAATTTTTTTGCAGGTTTGACCTTATTCAAACGACAAAAATATTTCACTCCATTATGGTCAAAGTGACGTTAATGCATGTCTTTCACCATGCTAACGTTTACTACTGGTTCAAGGAGCATAATATAATGAAAAAGAATAAATTGCGTATGGCTATGCAGCAAATTCTCGGTATTGCTGTTGGTTTAAGTTTTATGCCAGCCATAGCGACAGCGCAAGACAGGGTAAACAATCAAACTGCCGAAGACACAATCGAAGTGATTACCGTTAAAGGTATTCGTCGTAGTATGGAAACGACCGTTGATATCAAGAAAAATGAAATCGGCGTAGTTGAAGCGGTTTCAGCAGAAGACATAGGAAAATTGCCGGATCAGAGCATCGCCGAATCTCTTACCCGGCTACCAGGTTTGGCTGGTCAACGGGTCAATGGTCGAGTCCAAGTGATCTCGATCCGAGGTCTGGCACCGGATTTTTCGACAACCACTCTTAACGGCAGGCAACAAGCCAGTGCCGGTGATAACCGGGCGGTAGAGTTCGACCAATATCCTTCAGAGCTAATCAATGGCGCGGTAGTCTACAAAACCTCTGATGTCGCTATCGCCGGAATGGGGTTATCCGGTACGGTTGACCTACGTACTATCCGGCCACTGGCGCATGGTGAACAGGCTATTGTATTTAACCTGCGCGGCGAAAAGAGTTCCTTTGATCAGATACACTCGGAAATCTCCCCCAATGGGTGGCGTGGCAGTGCATCTTATATCGATCAGTTTGCTGACAACACCATCGGTGTTGCAATTGGCTATGCGCACATGGATACACCAACGCAGGTTAAGCGCCACAAAGCCTGGGAGTGGAGCACTGTGGATCAGGCGCTGGAAGGCACCGCAAATGACGATGCGCTGGGGTTAGTCGGCCAGGAAGTAACCGCCGTGGCCCGCAGTCAAGTGCGCGACGGTATGATGGCAGTGTTCGAATACCGGCCAAATGACCAGTTCCACTCTGTATTGGATACGTATTACTCCAAATTTAAACAAGATGAGATAATGCGTAGCGCCATGTGGTTTTCAAACCAGTGGACGGGCGACGGCATGCAATTTTTGAATCCGACATTTGACAATTTTGGTGGCACCAAAGTGGTGAAAAGCGGTGTTGCCACTAACCTGCGCCCGGTATTGCTCAGCGGTAACAACACCCGTGACGATGAACTGAAAGCCATTGGTTGGAATACCCAATATAAACTGGACCGCTGGACGCTGGAAGCCGACTTATCCTATTCTGGCTCTGAGCGCGAAGAGCAGGTGCTTGAAGTCTATGCCGGTTTAATCCCTACGGGCAGTTTTGACAACATCGGTTTCGATATCAAGCCGCTGGGTTTCCCAACCTATACGCCGGGTATTGATTATGCCGACGTGAATAAAGTTCAGCTGAGCGATCCGGCCCCCTGGGGAGGTTGGGGACACGATGGCGCCATTCGCTTCCCGCATGTTAAAGAAGTAGTTCGTGCCGCTGAATTAACCGGCCGTTACGATCTGACCGACAGCGCGCTGGGTGAACACTTCAGTTCATTTGATGTTGGGGTTAACTACACCGAACGTAACAAAGACAAGGTCGTTGACGATAATGACCTGTTCCTGAAAAACGGCAGAGCGCCGGTCAAGGTCGATACGTCTTTACTGCTGCGTCCAACCTCGCTGGCCTATGCCGGTATTCCGGGGTTCCTGGCCTACGATATTATGGCAACGGTCGATCGTTACTATGATACCAAACCAATCCTGGATACCAACAGATGGAACAAAGCCTGGGCAGTAGAAGAAGAAGTGCTGACCAGCTTTATCCGCTTAAACCTGGATACCCAACTGTTTGGTCGTCCACTAAAAGGCAATATTGGTACCCAATTCGTCCAGACCGACCAGCTATCGCGCGGTTTCCTCGCCAGCGATTACCGGCCGGATAACCCGGCAACCCTGGTACAGGTTGAAGAGGGCGCCAGCTACAACGATGTGTTACCGGCGCTGAACCTGAGTTTGGAAGTACAGGACGATCAATTTGTCCGCCTCGGTTTAGGTAAAACCATGGCGCGGCCACGTATGGATGAAATGCGGGCCAATATCACCGCCGGTGTTGGCGTCGACAGCCGGCGCTGGAGCGGCAGTAGCGGTAACCCACAGTTAGAGCCATGGCGCGCGAAAGCCGTCGATTTAACCTATGAAGTCTATCTGGGGGGTAGCAGCTATGTTGCCGCCGGTGCTTTCTTCAAAAAGCTGGATAGCTATATCTACACCCAGAACTTTGATTTTGACTTCTCTAACGCACCGAATAACTCCAACGTTGAACCTGTTAGCCCGATCGGTAATATGAGCCGGCCGGCGAATGGGCAGGGCGGTAATATCCGTGGTCTGGAATTGAGTATGTCGCTGGATATGGGGCAGTTCTACCAACCGTTGCAGGGCTTTGGTTTTATCGGCAGTCAATCCTGGACTGACTCCGACATCAAACCAGATGGTCCATCCAGCGGCAACAAGCTGCCAGGCTTATCGGATCGGGTACGTGATCTGACCTTTTATTATGAAAACGACGGCCTGTCAGCCCGGATCAGCCAGCGTTACCGCTCAGCCTTCCGTGGCGAAGTGGTGCAATTATTTGCTACCCGCGGTTATACCGAGGTACTGGCAGATAAGCAGGTTGATGCCCAGTTAAGTTATAGCTTTGACGACGGACGCCTGGCCGGTTTAACGGTGTTATTCCAGGTCAATAACCTGACGAACTCACCCTACAGCACCCGGCTGAGCCTGCTGCAGGAAAATGGCGGTAACTTCCCTGAAGTTTACGAAGAATACGGCAGACAGTTCCTGTTTGGCGTCAGCTATAAACTTTAAGGGCCATAAATCACAATGTCTGAAGCAATTGAGCATATTGTGATTGTCGGTGGCGGCTCATCCGGCTGGATGAGCGCCGCCTTGCTGTCAAAACTGCTGCAAGGCAAAGTCCGCATCACCTTAGTCGAGTCTGAACAAATTGGTACTGTCGGGGTGGGCGAAGCCACCATCCCGGCCATTAAACGCTTTAACTATCTGGCGGGTATTGATGAACTCAGTTTTATCAAAGCCACCGGTGCCACCTTTAAATTGGGAATTCAGTTTGTTAATTGGCGAAATGGACAGGACGATTATTTCCATGCTTTTGGTACCCTGGGCCGGCAATGGGAATGGCTGAGCTTTTACCAATACTGGCTTAAATTACAACAAATCGGCCAAGCGAGCCCGCTTGGTGATTACTGTATAACCAGCAAAATGGCCCAGCAGCATAAATTTATGCCGGCCGATGCCAATCGCCAGCAATCTCCGTTGCGGGAAATCGCCTATGCCTATCATTTTGATGCCGGTTTTTACGCCCGTTTTTTACGAACACTATGCGAAGAGCGCGGCGTAGAACGAGTGGAAGGCATGATTAGCCATGTTGCCCGTAACGAAATCAACGGTCATATCCGGCATTTGCTTTTGGCCGATGGCCAAACGATTACAGGCGATCTGTTTATCGACTGCTCTGGTATCCGTTCGTTATTGCTGGGGCAGACACTCGGGGTAGGCTACGATGATTGGAGCCACTGGTTGCCGAATAACAGCGCCATGGCCGTGCCCTCAGCAACGCTCAGTGATATCCCGCCTTATACCCGCTCTACGGCGCACAGCGCCGGCTGGCAATGGCGCATTCCACTGCAGCATCGTACCGGTAATGGCATGGTGTTCAGCTCGGGTTTTCTCAGTAACGACCAGGCCCGCGAAACTCTGCTGGCTAATCTCGATACCCCGGCGCTGGCCGAGCCACGGCTGATTAACTTTACCACCGGTAAGCGCAAACAAATGTGGTGGGGAAACTGCATAGCAGTGGGTCTGTCGAGTGGTTTTCTGGAACCTCTGGAATCAACCAGCCTGCATCTGGTGCAAACGGCCATTATCCGGCTGATTACGTTATTTCCGGATAAGCGGCTGTGTCAGGCCAATATCGATCAGTACAACCTGCAAGCGGCCAACGAAATGGCCCAAATCCGCGATTTTATTATTGCACACTATAAAGTCACCGAGCGCACCGACTCCGAATACTGGCGCTACTGTCAGCGGATGCAGGTGCCGGATTCGCTGGCGCAAAAGCTCGAGATTTTCCGCGCTTATGGCCGCGTGCATCAAATCCCCGACGAACTGTTCCGCGAAGACAGTTGGGTGCAGGTGCTGCTGGGGCAGGGCCTGCTGCCAGAGCGCTACGATCCGCTGGTCGATCTGAAAAACGAGGCGCAGATCCACGAATTTGCAGCGACCACAGCTGAGGTGATCCGCAGTTGTGTTGAGCCGATGCCAAGCCACAGCGAGTTTCTGGCTCGGCTGGCGGCGAAAACCTGAGGAAAATAATAATGACAATAATCCGCAACACTCTGAGTGCCATGGTACTCGGGGCCTGGCTAGTGTTACCTGCGCAGGCGGCCAGTGGTTTCCTGACCACGGCCGATCAGCAACATCTGCTCAGCAGCCAACCTGCGCTCTGGCAGCAACCGCTGCAGCAGGGTTTACCCTTGCTGCAAATCGACAGCCAGCAGCAATTCCAGACGATGGATGGTTTTGGCTACACCCTGACCGGCGGCAGTGCCATGCACATAATGCGGCTGGATCCGGCCCGGCGGCAGCAATTATTGCAGGAACTGTTCGCCCGCGATCAAATGGCCATCAGCTACCTGCGTCTCAGCATTGGCGCTTCCGATTTAGACAGCGAAGCCTTTAGCTATAACGATTTGCCGCCCGGTCAAACCGATCCGGAGCTGACGCATTTTTCCATCAAAGCGGATGAACGTTATCTGATCCCACTGCTGAAGGAAATTCTTGCCATTAACCCGGAGATCAGTTTGCTGGGCAGCCCCTGGTCACCGCCAGCCTGGATGAAAAGCAATCAGTCGACGGTCGGCGGCGAACTGTTAACCCGGTTTTATCCGGCCTATGCCCGCTATTTTGTCCGTTATATTCAGGCGATGCAGGCACACGGCATTCGTATTGATGCCATCACCGTACAAAACGAACCGTTAAACGCCCACAATAATCCCAGCCTGCTGATGCATGCCTGGGATCAGGCCGCCTTTGTCGGACAGCATTTAGGCCCGGCTTTTCAGGCTGCCGGCATCAAAACCAAAATCCAGATCTATGACCACAACACTGATCATGTGGAATACGCCATCAGCGTATTAAATGATCCGGTAGCACGGCCCTATATCGATGGCTCGGCGTTCCATCTTTACGGTGGCGAAATCAGCGATCTGACAGCACTGAAACAAGCTCATCCGGATAAACATATCTATTTTACCGAGCAATGGGTGGGTGCGGGTTCTGCCTTTGGCAGCACCCTGCTGTGGCATATCGAGCATCTGATTATCGGCGCGCCGGCACACTGGGCCAAAAATGTGCTGCAGTGGAACCTGGCAGCCGATCGCGAATACAAGCCTTATACCGCCGGCGGCTGCAACAAATGTCTGGGCGCCTTAACCATCGACCAGCAGAAGATTGAGCGCAATGTGGCCTATTACATCATTGCACACGCCAGTAAAACGGTGCCGCCCGGCTCAATCCGTCTGGCAAGCCACAGTGCCTTAAGTACGGTAAAGCATATTGCCTATCGGCGGCCCGATCAGCGTGTGGCGCTGATCCTGCTGAATACTGAGACACAACCGCAGCCATTAAATTTGCAACTGGATCACCAGCTACAGCCCTTTAGTCTGCAGCTGCCGGCGCGCGCCGTACTGAGCCTGATTTTGCCTGAACAAGGAAATAACAATGACCAATAAAGTGATTTTAACCGCAGTCGCTTGCCTGCTTAGTCTCGGTGCTTGTCAGCCGCCCGCCGAAAACAACACCACGGCAACGCCGACAACGTCTGCAACGCCGGCCGCCGATAGCGGCAACCTGTCGCTGTGGCCGGCCTTGCAACCGGCAATCGCTCTGGATCCGGCACAAGAGCAACAGATCGAACAGCTACTGAAAAATATGACTGCCGCCCAAAAAGTGGCACAAATTATCCAGCCCGACATCCGCTGGATGACCGTTGAAGACATGCGCCAGTATGGCTTTGGCTCCTTTTTAAACGGTGGCGGCGCCTTCCCGAATGATAACAAAGCCGCCAGTGCTGCAGACTGGCTGGCACTGGCCGAAAAAATGCAGCTGGCGGCACTGGATACCAGCCTTGATGGCCTGGCTATTCCTACCATCTGGGGCACCGACGCCGTGCATGGACACAATAATGTCCGTGGCGCAACCATCTTCCCGCATAACATAGGTCTTGGCGCTACCCGTAACGCCAAGCTAGTCGAAGCCATAGGCCACGCAACTGCCAAAGAAGTGGCCGCCACCGGTATTCACTGGATCTTCGCCCCCACTGTCGCTGTTGCCCGTGATGACCGCTGGGGCCGCAGTTACGAAAGCTACTCCGAACAACCGGAACTGGTGGCCGAACTGGGTGCGGCTTTGGTAAAAGGGATCCAGGGCCAACCCGGCAGCCAATTTCTGCAAGGCGCCCACCGCATCGCGACCGCCAAACACTATCTGGCCGACGGCGGTACCACGGGGGGCGTGACCAGGGCAATGCCGAGCTAACCGAACAACAACTGATTGCGCTGCATGCCCAGGGCTATTTCAGCAGCCTGAATGCCGGCGTACAAACGGTGATGGCCTCTTTTAGCAGTGTCAACGGCAGTAAAATGCATGGTAATCAGTACCTGTTAACCGATGTATTAAAGCAAAAACTGGGTTTTGATGGCATTGTCGTTGGCGATTGGAATGGTCACGGCCAGTTACCCGGCTGCAGTAATCAAAGCTGTGCCGCGGCAATCAATGCCGGTATTGATATCATTATGGTGCCGGAAGACTGGCGTGCTATGTATCAGAATACGCTGGCTCAGGTCAGTGCCGGGGAGATCAGCAGCGCGCGGCTGGATGATGCCGTGCGCCGTATCTTGCGGGTTAAACACCGCGCCGGTTTATTTCAGCAGCCGTTACCGTCGGCAGTGCCCGGCGCCGGTCAGCAGCAGCTGATAGGTGCGCCAGAGCATCTCGCCTTAGCGGAACAGGCAGTGCGCGAATCGCTGGTACTACTGAAAAATAACCAGCAACTGTTACCTTTAACGCCCAAGCAGCGCGTGCTGGTCGCCGGTGATGGTGCCGACTCGATCCCGAAACAAAGCGGTGGCTGGTCTGTCACCTGGCAGGGTACCGGCACTACCAATCAGGATTTTCCGCAAGGTAAAACCATTTACGCCGGGATCGCCGCTCAGGTTACCGCCGCTGGCGGCAGTGTCGAACTGAGTGCTGATGGCAATTTTACGCAGCAACCTGATGTGGCCATCGTGGTGATTGGTGAAAACCCTTATGCCGAGTTTGATGGTGACACCCCGACGCTGGATTATCAGGCCGGTGTTAACCGCGATGAAGCCTTATTAAAACAGCTGAAAGCGCAGGGTATTCCGGTGGTAACGGTGTTTCTGTCTGGCCGGCCGCTGTGGGTGAATCCGGAGCTGAATGCCTCTGATGCCTTTATCGCCGCCTGGTTGCCCGGTACCGCCGGTTATGCGATTGCTGATCTGCTGTTCCGCGATGCGGCAGGACAAATTCGTCACGACTTTAGCGGTAAATTGGCCTTCTCCTGGCCTGCCAATGCCGAGTCACAGCCGCTGAATTTCGCCGATACCGATTACCAGCCACTGTTTGCCTTTGGTTATGGTTTAAGTGTGCATCAGCTCAGCGAGCTGCCACAGCTATCGGAACAGGTTGCCGAAACACAAAAAGCCACCACTCAGCTCAGTCTGTTTGAACGGCGTGCGCAGCAAGGTCTTAGCCTGCAGTTGCGTCAGGGGAATGAGGTGGTTACTGTCGCCGGCAATAAAGCCGCTACCTCCGATCGCAGCCTGCAACTAACCGCCGTAAATTGGCAAAAACAGGAAGATGCGCTACAGCTCAGTTTTAACAGCAACAACGCCGCCCAGCTGGTACTGCAGGCGAGCGAAGCGCTGGATTTAAGCAGTTATGGTCAGTTGGTGTTCGATCTGAAATGGAACCAGGCGCCTACGGCAGACGTCATGCTGGGCATGTCTTGTGGCAGCGGTTGCGGTGGCCAGCTGCCATTGGGCGACTTGCTACAGCAAAAGGTTAGCGGGCAATGGCATAAACTGACTATTGATCTGGCGTGCTTTGCCAATGCCGGTGTCGCCCTGAATCATCTGTATCAGCCATTTAATTTGCAAAGTGCTGCGCCCTGGCAGGTCAGTCTGGCCAATATCCGGGTTACCCCGGCCACGGCTGCTGCCGACTTAAGCTGTACTAAATAAGCTGCGCTAAACCAATAACTACCTCGGCCGCAAGCGGCCAATACCATAACCAGAGCGCCCGTTAAGGGCGCCGGATTTAAGGGATGTGCAATGAAATCACTATCAACCGCTAACACTCAGGCTATCAGTGCTCTGGCGTTACCCAGCCTGACCTTCCTGTTTTTTATCTGGGGCTTTATCACCTGTCTGAACGATATTCTTATCCCGCATTTAAAAGCGGTATTCGATCTTAACTACACCCAGGCCATGCTGATCCAGTTTTGCTTTTTTACCGCCTATTTTCTGGTGTCGCTGCCGGCAGGTGCGCTGATTAACCGGGTTGGTTATCAGCGCGGTATTGTTACCGGCCTGCTCATCGCGGGCTTAGGTACGCTGAATTTTATTCCGGCAGCGCACTTTCACAGCTACCCCTGGTTTTTGGTGGCGTTGTTTGTGCTGGCTTCCGGGATCACCATTTTGCAGGTCGCGGCTAATCCGTACGTGTCGGTGCTGGGGCCAGAGCGCACCGCCAGTAGCCGGCTCACCATGACACAAGCCTTTAACTCTCTCGGCACAACGCTGGCGCCATTGTTTGGTGCGGTGCTCATTCTGGGTTCGTTGGATAACAGCCCCGGCGCCTCTGCGGTCCAGCTGCCCTATCTGTTACTTACCGGGGTATTATTTCTGGTTGCCCTGGTGTTCGCTAAACTTAATTTACCGGCGGTACAACATCAGCAAACTACCTCAGCACTGGCCTGGGGCGAGCTGAAATCGCACCGGCTGTTGCTACTGGGAGCCGTCGGTATCTTTGTCTATGTCGGTGCCGAAGTCGCTATCGGTTCGATTCTGGTCAATTTTATTGGCTCTGCGCATGTGTTACAGTTAGCCGAATCCGAGGCGGCCCATTATGTGGCCTGGTACTGGGGTGGGGCGATGGTCGGTCGTTTTATCGGTGCGGCCGTAATGCAGCGCGTAGCCGGTGGTCTTATGCTAAGCCTGCACGCCGCAGCGGCGATTGTACTGTTGCTGTTGGCGATGAACAGCAGCGGTCAGCTGGCACTTTGGGCTATTCTGGCGGTGGGGCTGGCTAACTCCATTATGTTCCCGACGATTTTCAGTTTGTCGTTGCGCGGACTAAAGCAACACACCGGTCAGGGCGCCGGGTTATTGTGTCTGGCGATTGTCGGCGGCGCGATAGTGCCTTTACTACAAGGCGTGCTGGCCGATACCTTTGGCCTGACGCAATCATTACTGTTACCGGTAATCTGTTATGGCTACATTGCCTGGTTTGGCTGGTGTAGTTTGCAAGCGGCGCAAGCTGGCAAGGGGGAATAATGAAAAATTATCTGTGCGGTATCTTACTCTGTACCCTGTTGCCGTTTGCTGCGGCGGAGACGAGCTTGAACATTAGCGGTTATGTGAATTACGAAAAGTATCAGCAGGCTAACCAACAGCTGCTGGCGCAACAGCCACAGGGTGTACCGGTGGTATTTATGGGCGACTCCATCACCGAGTTCTGGCCATACCAACGCCCGGCGTTTTTTGCGCAAAATAATTTTATCGGTCGTGGCATCAGCGGCCAGGTCAGCCACCAAATGTTACTGCGTTTTAGGGAAGATGTGCTTAACCTCAAACCGCAGGTGGTGGTAATTCTGGCCGGCACCAATGACATTGCACAAAACAGCGGCGCCATCGATTTACCGCGGGTAGCCGACAATATTTTCAGTATGGCCGAGCTGGCACGCGCGCACGGCGCCAGTGTTATTCTGTGCTCGGTATTACCGGCCAGTGATTTTCCATGGCGCAGCGGCCTGCAACCGGTGCAGCGTATTGTTGAGCTTAATCAGCTTATTAAGCAGTACGCAGTGCAACAGCAACTTCCTTATGTAGACTATTATGCAGCCATGAATGATGGCAAAGGTGGTTTGCGGGTACCGGATTTTACCAGTGCTGAAGATCTGGTGCATCCCAACGCCGAGGGTTATGCGGTGATGGAGTCTTTAATTACACCTGTTATTGCAAGTGTGATCCAAGCCCGCAGTAATAATTAAGTCAAGCAGCCTTAATGAGGCAAAATGCTGACGCTCAGGTACTTCGCTTAAACTACGCTGCCAGCTTACCCGGCTGGCAGACACGGCAAAATTGAATATTTGCTAAAATAGGCCTGCAGGTTACATACTCTTTTAAGCATAGAAAATTTTGCTTTTGTTTAAAGCACTACTCAATTACTTGCAAGTCACAGACATTTGTATTGAATTAAATTTTCAACCCATTAGCTTTTTAATCAATTGCTAACATTAATACCTTTTCAATTTAAACGCCGCTGATACATTACAGCCAAGGGCGTGACATCGTTTCCATTCGCGCTTGAATACGGTTAAACACGACGTGTTTAAGTTCGTCAAAACCTGTCACACTATTAAAGGCCTTGTTCAAATTTTGCGACACCTTTTTTACCAAAGAATGGATAAGTTTCTTCGCGACCTTTTGGTTCAGCCCCAGTTGAGCGGCAAACGCAACAAAATCATGCTCAGTATAATAGCCATAATTTTTGTATGAACTAGTACTTTCTGCGTCTTTCACTTCACTCTCCATAAGCCAGATACTTAGCTCAGAACCATCGTATTCCTTGTATGGTGCTACTGATACCATGTCATATATTTTTGAAAATCCGATTGCAGTGTCACTGTCAAGGGGCCTGACCAAGCTCATGTTTTTCATGTGTAAGTCGTTATTCCCAACGAGGTACGCCATGAGTACGTGCAAAAAACCATCCTTAAGTATTTGAGCGTGGTAACCGCAGCTTGCGTGAGCCACTTTTAATGCATGTTCGTATGATAATGCCTCGCTACTTTTGTTCCCTGGCGCAACCTCCATGACAGAAGCCAAATCTTCAATGAATCTTGTATTTCTGCCGGTGGTGTCTAAATCAAACCGACTCGTCACATAGGCCAGTTCACCACATGAAAACGGCACAAGGGCATGATCTGCAACATCAAACCCAGTCAACTGACAAAGCCGCATAATAATAAATTCGTTGATTGCTAAATGGGGTAAATCTCTTGGTGATGGTTTTACGATGTATGGACCTATACCAATGCTGGCTGTTAACGTTTTCCTGGCGCCAGGTTTATGAGTGAGAAACATTTTAGGCTGAACCCCTGAAATGGACGCTCTGCCTAGAGACCTCATGGCTACTTCATTAAATTCATGCCTGGCAAAATCGATGGTGAAGCCTTTAAGGTTTTTCTCTGGTAATTCAGCTTTTTGAGCTGCATCTTCATGTTTGAGTAAGTTCGGCAGTACCTTAATTGGTCCTATCAGCTCTTCGCCATGTGCAAGTAGGAGACCGAATTTGTCATCTATATCCAGTCTGGCTAGCTTCGCTTGGTGGCGCTTTACCCACCCCTCGCTCATTAGATTAGTAAAAAATGCAGGTAGGTAATTCCTGTGTAATGGGAACTCAGTCAGAGGGAGGTTAGCACCAATCTTAGCAAGCCCGCTTTGTAAGTACTTCGTGTCATAACGAAATTCATATTCGTAACCGGCTTGAACTGAATACTCAGTGATTGTCCCCGCTAAGTGATCATTGCAATACACAAAACCAATACGTGTTGGAGCGCTCATTACTTATTACCCTGACGCTTACCAATATAAAGTTGCAAACCAACAGCACCAATTAGGTTATTAAGCTTGCCTACAGATACAGCATCCACTCTCTGGATCGAGTTGTAATAGGTTTGCATCGATACGCCGGCAAAAGCCACCAGTTCAGATATGGAAAGATCCCCCTTATGCGCCTCAATGCTACATTGCACTGTTTCGCTGCTCACTGGGCGGTACCCATCTAATGCTGACTGCTGCAATTTTGCCTGTATGTTTTCGTCCAAATGCACCATGGTTTGCTGTAGTTGATTGCGTTCTTGAATGAGCTCCTGCAGTGATGTAGAGAGGGATGGCATACTATCTTTGGACATATTAAGGCCTCTTATCTTACTTTAAAAAGTATTTTAGATTTAAAATCTATCATATTTTCTTTTTAGGAATAGCATAAGCTCACTTTATGTCTTTTTAAATTAATTTATTTGATTTTTTTCAATTATTTTGTTTTATAGGTTAGGTCTTAATGCAACATCTAAATTTTCTGACGGCTTAAACGTTCCCTTTTTTGCTGGAAATGCGGATAGGTCTGATAGGTGTTCTAACTGTCGATTAAATTGTTAATTAAATTCAGCTAAAAATTTTGCTTCCTAATGAAATTATAATGATTCTTATTACTTCTTTTGTTTCTGTTATCAAAAGCTTGGGGCAGTTGTCAATAAAGTTAATTTTTAATGTGACATTGCCTTGGTCTTTTTAGGGCTAAATAGGGCTTTTTCTCGTGATTTTCATAATGAAATTTTTGGCGTATTTTTGAATAAACACCTTGCAATCCTTGATTTTAATGGTATTTTATTCATTGGGCATTACAAGAGAGTGCCGCACTCCGGAGGCAGAGGTCCCGCGTTCGAATCGCGGCGGGTGCACCATATAAATCAACCACTTACGCGAAAGCTGAGTGGTTTTTTTATTTTGTGTGCCACGATTGTGCCAAGATTGTGCCAAGCCGCAATTTACAATCTGTGATTATTCAATTATTTTGACCTCTGCTCGCTTTCGCGATATACCGCCCCTCTTGGACAAGTACCTTTCCAAACATCCAAGATTTAAGAGTCCAGTCTCGTTTTATCAAAATCTATGCTGCGGTATAGCTTCATCTCCTTTTTTAATCGTGTTGCGATTGCTTGGTTTATAGATAATTGGTACAACATCAATGTTATCAATTTAAAACTACTGATGCGATGAGCAAGAATGTTGAGATTTACCATCTAGGTGCTGCATTATTTGCAGCGCAGTATGATGCTTTACACTTTGAGCAAGTACATGCCAGTTGGCAACAATATTGGCCAAAAGAGCATATGGTTCTCGATATTGGTGCGGGTAGTGGTCGTGATGCATTGTGGTGTGCCAAACAGGGATGCCAAGTGGTGGCTGTTGAACCTGCGGGCGATTTACGTAAATTAGGGCAGCTCAAAACAGCGGGTTTTGCTGTGCAATGGTTAGATGACAGCTTGTCAGAATTAAAAGCCTGTTATCAGTTAAACCTGCAATTTAATACCATTTTGCTTAGCGCAGTTTGGATGCATATCCCACCTCATGAGCGCGAACGCGCTTTTCGAAAAATAACAAATCTACTTGCTCCAGGCGGGCGAGTTATTTTAACGCTGCGTTATGGCACTTTTACTGATAAGCGAGAAGCTTTTACCGTAAGCGTGGACGAAATAGCTGCACTTGCCAAGCAATTTGGATTAGTGCTGCGCTTCGTTTCAGCGAACACATCAGATGCAGGTGGCCGAGATGATGTGACTTGGCAAAATGTGGTGCTGGAGTTACCCGATGATGGCAGTGGTAGCTTAAGTAAAGTTCGGCACATTGTGATCAACGACAGCAAAGCTTCTACGTATAAATTGGCGATATTGCGAACTTTAGTCAGGATAGCGGAGGCACATCCTGGCGCTGTGTTGGATAAGCAAGATGGCAACGTGACGATATCGTTGGGTTTAGTGGCATTATATTGGATCCGCTTGTTTAAGCGCTTAGTGGATAACAATATTCAGCAGAGTTCAGATCCCGCCAAAGGCTTGGGCTTTGTTAAAGAGCATGGCTGGGGTTTATTACAACATCTGACTGCGGATGATTTTGCAATCGGTAACTTATACACAGGGCAAGAAGCAAAAGCCTTGCAGCAGCTAATGACTGATACGTTAAATACTATAAAAGCCGGCCCTGTTAATTATATTTGGCAGGGCAGTAAAGATAATCGCTTGTTTAGTATGGCCGTGAGTAAAAGAACACGGCAGGCTTCAGTTTTAATAGATAAAGTTTTTTTAGACAGCTTCGGCAGTTTTATTTTGCGAGAAGAGATGTGGCAATGTTTTCGGCAATATGGCTGTTGGATAGAGCCCATGCTGGTGCAGCAGTGGGTCACAGAAATGAAGAAATATCGTTTAAATCAGCAACAGAACCTTTCACTCGAGACCTATCATAATCATCTGCGCTGGCTAGATCATAAGCATGATACAAAGTTAGTGAGAAACAAGGTTGAGCAGCTTAAAAAGCAGGGTATCAAGGTGGCTAGTGTTTGGACAGGCAACAAGTTATATAGCTATGACATTGATCACTGTTTACCTTTTAGTTATTGGCCTAATAACGATTTGTGGAATTTATTGCCCGCGAGTACCAAAGAAAATCGAGTGAAAAGTGCTAGAGTTCCAAGTCAAAAACGTTTAAACAATGCAGAAATGCATATCAAAGAATGGTGGCAACAAGCTTGGGCTAGCAACGTTGAGCGGCAACGCTTTTTTATCGAAGCAGAGCTTTCGTTACCCAACATCACCAGAAGCAGTAATGACTTTGACGAGGTGTTCGCTGCGCTGCAGTTCCAATCATTGGGTATAAAGCAGCGCTTACAGGTAGCTGAGTGGTGATTTTGGCCTCTTTTAAATCAAGTAATCTATTTCGTCTCCATCTGCTCATTGGGTATCTTAGTTTGTTCGGCTAGCGATTATGCTCCACGGAACTTACCACTTTTCCCGAATTAAAAACGGAAGCAAAAGTCTCTCCTGTGATCCGCACATCACGCTGTGCACGCTTCACTGCCCTTGGGCTTGGAGTCAGACCAGAATTTAGTATGCAACGTTGCCCAATCAATATTTAGTGCTTGAAAGTTTTGCTGAACGCTTAGCTTGGCCCCAAATTTAAAGCTGAATATATACAGATAAGTTTGCATTTTTGTCCTTACCATTTTGTTTTTACGTGTCTTCACTACTTCGGCAAACAGTTAAAAAAATGTTATGCTAAAGTTGAGCACAGTTTGTGTTTTCAGCAGTTATTCCCAGCAATTCGTAAAGTCATGTTGTGACAAAAATATACCGAGCATAGGAACGAAATTAACGCTCAGTATTCCTAAGACAAAGTTGTTACATTGAAAGCAAACGTTTTTGCTTATATTTTTCTAAGTAACATTTGCATTGTAAGCTTATTCCGCAACAGCGTTTGTCAGATCAGTAAGCTTTCCGGTCGCCTTATCTATCAAAAAGTGCTGGTTAGGATCACCGTGCTGAAAAGCATGCATAATACTAAACAGAGCCCCAAATTGTTTGCGTACCGACATTGATAGTGACTGTTCAGGCTGCGACAGTATCTTATTGGCTTCTTGCTCGGGTTCACTTGCCTTTAAATGCTCAGTGAGCCACTTATACTGAAATAAACGCTCAGCACTAATATCGGCCAATGCAAGTTGTCCGGCATTACGCAAGCGGTAAAAATCGGTGACTAAATCTTTACCTTGCCAACTAGCTAAGGCTTGAGGTGTTAACCCGGCTTCTGTAATCAAGTTGCTAGCTTGTTGCTCAGCATGTTGCCAGTTTGCAGTTGCGCGTAGCGCTGCAAAGTTGGTTAAGGCTGTTAGCGGTATATCTTCAGTAAGCTGTGCCAGGGTGAATAACGCCAGTCCATCCACTTGCAACAGCACCTGACGCAACTGCTCTGGCCAATCTGCAGGTAAAAAACGTTGTCGGGTAAGTTCGCTAAGATGACCGTTGGTAAAATCCCTGTAGTTAGTGCTTTGTAAAATAGCTGGATCCCAGGTATTTTCTGCCCCAGCGGCCGTTAATGCCAAATGTTCCTGCTGATAATGCGCAAATAGCTCATTAAATCGCGGGACTTTGGTTAACACTATCGTTTCCGCTTCAATTTGTTGTGGATATAAGGTTAGTAGCTTATAAGCCGGCACGTAGGCGGCAATAGAAGGGGCCTGAATATTAACTAAATAGCGGCCATCGTCTAAGTAGACGGTGCCGGTATTGTTTAAATGCATATGACCGCCAATATGAATAGTAACTCCTGTTGCAGCCAGTTTTCTGGCCGTTTCATTAGCAGGGCTGCGGTTAAGTTGCATTCGGGTTGAACCAAAAAGCTCAGCCATAGCATTAGCTTGGCCCTGATAATAGTCTGTCATCGGGTAATGGCTAAAGGTGATCAGAGTTTTCCCCTCTTTTGCTGCGCGTTCAGCGATCTGTTGCATCCATTTAATAACATGCCTTTTATGGCTCAGCATGGCGTTGTAGCCCGCATTACCTGAGCCTAAAAAAGCCTGATGGCCTGATGTGCCCTCTGCTTGCTGCGGATCAATTTGATAAACATTCGCATCGACAGCCAGCAGCCATAAACCCGGCACAGGCTCTACTAAATAGCTGCTGTCTGGCACTTGTTGACAATGGCTGTAGTGTGACTCTTTGTATGTGCCACCAGTACCTTGTAGGCAAATTTCATATTGACGCTTGGTAAAATTAGCCTGAGTAAGCGCCTCACTAAATTGATAATTTGTTGTGTCGTAGTGGCTATAAGGCGTTTCCCAGTACAGGTAATCTGACGTAGGATAAAAGCCAAAGTCAGACAATTGCTGTAGCAGTCCCTCATAGCCAAGTTCCTTAACTTGCTCCGTACAGGTTATGTCAGTTTGAGCTGGGGCGTTTAGTGGGCAAGCCGGGCTTCCAGGGCTGAATACTGCGTGCGGTTGACCATTGGCATTAAGGTAATCAGGCTTGCCTGCTGGGCGGCTAAAAGGTTTCACCGGATCATGGTTACCGTTGGTTAAAAAAAATTGCATGCCGTATTCTTGTTGGTATTGACGTAATATTTTGCTTAAACCTTGCACATGTGCAGGCTGACCGTCGTCGCTAAAATCGCCTGGTAGCACGACTAGCTTAACATTACGCTCTGCCAAATCATCAAGCGCAGCCAATAAGGCAAAGTAGTTTTCGTTAAATAAACGGGTTGATCTTAGCTGAGTTGCCATTGTGCGAATGGTGGCTTGATGGCCGCTTGCTGAATTAACCGGGCCGGGAAAATCGGCCTCGCTAAAGTCGGCATAAATATCATGAAAATGCACATCGGGTAAAAAGGCAATTTGTACTGGATGCTGCGCCGGCGTGGCCGAGACGGTGTGTTTATGTTGATGCTTTGGTTGGCAGGCGCTAATAAAGAGTACTAGTAGTATCGCGCTTAGGTACGATCTAATGCTGAGCATGGAAACTCCTAAAAAAATCGGCCACAGTATTACCGTGGCCGAGTTAGCGTTTTAATAATGTGTTTTAGAAATCTGCGCGCAATCCTAAACTTATACGACGTCCAGAATACTCATTTATTACCGGGAATGCAGGTGCGAGCGTGTAGCCTTTAGTCGCTTCATCCGTGACATTAATTGCTTTTAGGCTCAGTTTAATGTTGTCGTTAAGCTTATAACCTAGCGCAATATCAGTTTGACCGTAGGCATCGCGGTATACTGGATACAAGCTGCGTTCAATTACTTCAACATATTTGTCTTTATAGTTATAAGAGATGCGGGCATCAAAACTTTCATTTTCATAATAAAAAGTAAAGTTCCACGTGGTGTCGGCTAACCCTTCTGGTGGAGTGGGAATATCCAAATCAGATGAGCCTGTTAGGGTGTTATCCAGTATGGTGTAGTTAGCATTAATACCAAAGCCGTCTAATACTGGGTGTAGTCTACTCAGCGGCAATTGTGCGATGAGTTCCAGCCCCGTTACTTTGTATGAGCCTTCAGCGTTGACGGGTTGATAAACATCAAACTCATAGTAACCATCCAGCGAGCCGTTGGCATTAAGCTTTTCTACATTGGGTACTGTACCGGTTAATTCTTGACGAACCACCCCTTCAATATCTTTCCAGAAATACGATGCAGCTAGTAAACCGCCGTTTTCCAGATACCATTCCACACCCAGTTCCCATTGTTTGGCATAGGTTGGTTTCAGATCGGGGTTACCATCAGTAAAGCGGAACGAGTTCCAACTAACAGAGCGTTTGTAGGCGATATTTGTTAATGCGGGGCGCATCAGCGTTTCTGAGGCGGCGGCCCGGACTAACACGTCATCGAGCACTTCCATGGTCATATTTAGGCTGGGTAACAGTTCGTTATAGCTGCCTTCTTTCGATATGGGCTCGGTCGTAAACCCAGTAGAGCCATCAGCGTTCTGTATTTGGTGATAGCCAAAAGACAGCACTGAGGTATCCACTGCTCTAACGCCAGCATTTAAAAATACGGGTTTACCAGCGAGGTCAAAGTCCATATTGGCCATTGCATACAGGCTAAGCACTTCTTCATCTACCCGGTAGTAATCTTTTGCATTAAAAGGCACAGAGAAACCGCTATAACGAAACGTATTGCGGGCGTAATCGTTAGATATTTGCATCCAGTTTAGATCTTTTGGCTGATAATTGCCGCCCGGTACGATATCGGTGACCAGCTGTAGCTGGCTATCTGCCATGGTGCGGGTATTGACCCATTCGCTACTGCCCGCTGTAGGGCCTTGTATTTTGGTTGCACCAAACTGCCGTTCTTTCGATTTGTCGGTGTAACGTACACCGAACTGCACACTGCTTAATGCGGGTAAAAATCCCAGTTCTAACGCTTTTTTAAAGTCGAGTTGCGCAGCGTATTTATCATCAGTGACGTTTTCCAATTCGGTTTCATAGGCTTCGAACAGGTAGCTTTCAGGTGAGCTGTACATATCAAAGCCGGCACTGGCTAGCGTTTCACCACCATTGGCTGTCCAACGGCTACGCGAAGGCGCATAAGCTACGTGTTTCAGGTTGGCGTAGTCTAATGTTTTATCAGCGCCAGAGTAGCCGACTAAAGCATTAATATCCCAGCCTTGTAGCTGCCAGTCTAGCGCGAGACTATATTGCGTGAAGTCGGTATCGTTTATCCGTTCTTTACTTAAAAACTCATGCTGAGTTGCGGTGTAAGACACATCAGTTAGCACGACGATACCGTACTCCGCCAAAGTGGTGTCATCATAGTCGTGAATCGTTTCCAGCGTACTGCGGCTAGAGGCGGTGTAAGCGGCTGCGTCATACTCGTCTTCAACTGATTTGTAACCCCCCAACATGGCATCGAAAGTCAGGCTAAAGGTATTAGAGGGTTTATATTGTAAAGAGGCAGTAGCTCCCCACTTATCTTGATCATTCAGATAAACCCTGTCGCCGACCTTATCTTGAAAGATAATACGGTTAGTTTCATTTTTATCTAATCGGTCGTTAACAGTTACGCCTGCATCACGTTCCAGCACTGTGATGGCCTGCGCTGAACGTGCGCCAGAGGCTTCCAGAAAACGGCCCATAGGTCTGAAGTTAATACCAGAGTTTGAATCGGTGCGGTTAGTGCGCTGGCTTTGAGAAAAGGATACTAGAGCCCCCCAGTTACCAAAGGTATCACTGGCAAGAATAGAGAGTTTAGGATCGATCTCTTTCGAAATAGAGTTATGTGCGCCTTCAGCAGATAAAATAAATTTACTATCACTATAATCAAAGGGTCGTGCCGTACTAATGTGAACTGAACCGGCAATACCGCCTTCTTCATCAGCAGCTGAAGGCGACTTTTGCACTGTAACGCTTTGTATAATTTCTGAAGCAAAAATATCAAATTCAACATCACGACCGCCACTACCCGATGCAGTGGCAAGGTTATTAATGGAAACATGCGTAAATTCGGTAGGTAAGCTGCGCACATTTACTTTACTACCTAGACCTTTGTTTCTTTCTATGGTCACGCCCGGCATCCGCTGCAGAGCTTCAGCCAAGTTTTGCTCTGGGAAATCAGCAACATCAGTTGCTACGATAGAATCAGAAAAGCCCGTATTCGACTTCTTTAGATCTACGGCGCGCTCTAGGCTGCGGCTGTAACTACCTTTAACAGAGATAACTTCTAGGGACTCCGCTTCTGCTGTTGTGACATCGGATGCAAGAGCCAAGCTAACCAAGGGTGTAGTGCTTAGAATGCCGCCTACTAAAATACTCTTCATTAAACGAGCTAAAACTCGTGGTTGAAAGTGAGGAAAATCTTGCTGCTCTAAAAAAGTCATAACGTGATTCCATCTGTAAAACTGCTTCCGTGGCAGTAGTGGTTGTTTGCTTCTAAACGCAGCAGCAGTTTATAGAGGGTTTGAGATGCTTTTGTTTCAGAAATGTGAAGTATTTAAGGCGCTATATGCTTTTGTGAATGATGCTGATGGAGGAGCAAAAGGTACTTAAAAACTCTTGCGCATCGAGGCTGTCTAGGTTAGGGCTCTACTGCTAGCACATATCCCTAGCTAGGTTTAAATGTGTAATGTTTAGTGACATTTTCCTAGACGATTATCGATCTCACACAATGTATTGAGCCGATTACACATAACCTAACAATTATCCAAAAGACAAATTGTATTCTTATGCGGCAGTAGCTGCGATGGTAAGTTACTGATAATAGCAACGGTGTGCTCTTTGTAGGTGAAGAAGACGAGGGGATCTGGCGTTTTGCCGCAACGGCCAATGCTAGCGGCGACGGGGAGTTGATCATTAAAGTCGATGGCGAAACTTTAGTCGATGACGTAGAAGGGCTGGCGCTGGGCTACCATGCTGGTAAACCTTTATTAATCGTTTCCAGTCAGGGCAACGATAGCTATGTAATTTACGATGCGTTGCAGCCTTATACCTTGCGCTTACAGTTCCGGGTGGGCACCCATTATCAACTGGGTATTGATGGCGCTTCGGAAACAGATGGTTTAGATCTAACGACTCGTTCGCTAGGTCCCGGCTTTGAGCAAGGTGCTTTTATTGTGCAAGACGGCCGTAATCATATGCCAGAACAGGGGCAAAACCTGAAATTAGTTCCTTGGCAGCCGTTGCTAGAAAAGCTTTACTAAGCCGTTTAATCATACTGCCACCTGATTGTCATAAAATTTTCATCAGTTGGCGGTATTATGTATTCAGTAGCAGGTTTCCCTACTCCCTGTATGTTTACCAATTTGGTTAAGTTGGGGGGCTTTCCCCCAGCAATTTTATCTCATACCTTTCATTTACAGCGAGCCCTTCAGCTACTTTTCTAAACTGATGACAGCGGGACGTTAGTCATAACTGTTTAAGTGTTACGCTTACCTCTATATTAATTATTAATCCGTACTAAGATTTACCGTTATCAAGTATGCAATCCCCTGAAACTCCTGAACCTCTTTAGCTTTCAGGTTCATAGCTCAGGTATTGAGGCGTTAAATGATTGGATCACAGAGCGAGAAATTGGCGGCTTCAATTAGTGGCATTTTGCTAAACTGAGGTATTTAAATAATCCGCTATCGATATCCCATCTCTATTTCTTGATCTAATGCGGTTAGCTCAGCTATGACAGAGAGTCTTGTGTGATAGATACAGCCCGCTCAGAAATAGGATGACGAGACCAGCTTTGTCGAGCTGACCACACAAGGCATGATACTCAATCAAAGTATTATGTTGAAAAAACGCGATGTCGAGCCGCACTTACCGCCCGGCACGGATGCCTTGTGGTTAGCGGCGTTGCTCCGGGCGTTTTAACCATGAAGATGTTTATCGACCCACCGAAAATTTACCTGCATAAACAGCCCGTGGATTTTAGAAAATCCATCAATGGCTTGTCGCTGTTTGCGTTTTAAATGGTGATGCCGTGATGCTTATTCGCTCTATATCGCGCTCTGCGCTTTGCTTAAGTTTTTCTTCGTTCTGTGAATGTGTTTCTGCATAAGCATGAGTAATAAGTGAACCATTCTGTACCAGAAGCATGAGTAAGCTGAGTTGGGTTAAGCGTGTCATTAGGAATCTAAAATATTAGATTTCCCTAAATGTTATAACGTCTCAAAAAGGTATTCAGGTGTTTTGTCTGCGACATTTTGTCGCACTTGTGCGGCAGTGCGATGTGATGACTCCGGCATTTTTCCCTTGCCATGCCAATTTGTAGGAAAGACATGTTAGAGCTATTAATGAAAAAAAATTTATATCTTTATGATTTTATTATTAATTTCTTATAATTGGGTTCGTGTCTAGGATCGGGAAGCAGTGGCTTGCAGTCAGTTTCAATCAAATTCCAGTAAAATAATCTCTATTTAATCGCTAAATTCGATTAGGTTAATCAGAAATGTTTATTTCCATTGGTTATAAGCTTAGTTTACTTTGTTATAAGCGAATTCGCTGAAGCACTCTTAAAAACCAACCGAGGAATACAAAATGTCTGAACAAAACGTGACTTTCCCAAAACTGAACAAACCGGCTCCGGCCTTTAATGCGAAAACGACCCATGGCATGAAAACACTGGAAGACTATAAGGGTAAATGGCTGGTGCTATTCTCACACCCTGCTGACTTTACGCCAGTGTGTACCACCGAGTTTATGGGCTTTGCTACCCGTGCTGATCAGTTTGCCGCGTTAAACTGCGAGCTGCTAGGTCTGTCAATCGATAGCGTGCATTCACACATTGCCTGGGCGCGCAGCATTGAAGAAAACTTCGGCGTGAAAATTACCTTCCCTATCATCGCCGACTTATCGATGGAAGTTGCAAAAGCCTACGGCATGATCCAGCCGGGTGCGAGCGATACTGCTGCGGTACGGGCTACTTTTATTATCGACCCGAACGGTATTTTACGGGCAATGGTGTACTACCCAATGAGTAATGGTCGTAGCATAGACGAGTTTGTACGTGTATTAAAAGCGCTACAAACCAGTGATGAACACAAAGTGGCGACACCAGAAAATTGGCAGCCAGGTGAAGATGTCATCGTACCACCACCAGCAACGATGGCGGATGCCGAAATCCGTAAAGATCAAGGTTACCAATATACTGACTGGTATTTCAGCAAAAAATCGCTGTAAACCGTCTGATGTTTCCAAGAGCTGCGCCGCAGCTCTTGCTTTCACTTCTTAGGAGGGGTTATGGATCCTTTAGTACATATTAAAGCCTTTTTAGATAGCGACAGTGAAACCTTTAGCTATGTCGTGGCGGATTTAACGTCGGGCTTGGCGGTGATTATCGATCCGGTACTGGATTTTGATTACAAGTCAGGCCGAACCTCGACCAAAAGTGCAGAAGACATTCTGGCTTATGTCGAGCAGAAAACCTTTAAGGTGGAATGGATACTGGAAACACATGCCCATGCTGACCATCTTTCAGCTGCGCCGTTTTTTAAAGAAAAACTCGGCGCTAAAATTGGTATTGGCGAACATATTCAGCAAGTACAGGGAATTTTTAAGCAGATTTTTAATCTTGAAAAAGAATTTCTGCCTAATGGCGCCCAATTTGATCGCTTATTTAAAGATGGTGAAGAGCTCAAAGTTGGCAGTTTATCGATCAAGGTAATGCATACCCCTGGCCATACGCCAGCGGATCTGGCTTATATCGTGAACGGCAACATGGCCTTTGTTGGCGATACTTTATTTATGCCTGATGTCGGTACGGCACGCTGCGATTTCCCGGGTGGCAGTGCTAAAACCTTATACCAGTCGATCAAAAAATTGCTGTCACTACCCGCGGAGACGGAAATCTATATTTGCCATGATTATCCAACCCAAGGCCGTAAGCATGAATACAAAACAACGGTTGCTGAGCAACTTGAGCACAATATTCATGTAAACAGTGAGATTTCAGAAGAGGCCTTTGTGCAAAAACGCGAGGCGCGTGATAAGACCTTATCGATGCCACGGCTAATTTTGCCTTCGATCCAGGTCAATATCCGCGCCGGGCAGTTACCGCCAAAAGAAGACAACGGCCAAGTTTATTTGAAAGTTCCTATTAATATGCTGTAACGGCACCCAGAGAAATATTGTGACCTATATTTTGTTAGGTGCTGCACTAATTGGATTGAGCCTCGGTGTCTTCGGATCCGGAGGCTCCATCCTAAATGTTCCAGTATTGATGTATTTGGTTGGACAACCTGCCGAAATAGCGATTGCTTCTTCGTTAGCTATTGTTGCTCTTATTAATCTTGGGGCAGCGTAGCAAATGTCTTTAACAAGCGGATCAGTTATCGGCATCTAATTTGGTTTGGGCTCCACAGTATGGTGGGTACTTATCTGGGAGCATGGGGTGGCACCCTTGTTAACAGTAAAATTCAGTTAGTTGTTTTCGTCATCTGAATGTTAGTTGCCGCTGTCGCAGGCGCAGCTTGGTAGGGAATTTTATATTCTTATTTGAATAAGCATATATCAAAAAAGAATTAATTAATTTACAGTAAGCGTTGCAGCAAATTAGTGCAACATGCATAGCGATGTTGCTTATATTATTGCGTTAGAACAAATATCTTATCTTTAATTTTTGCTAATGTAAGGCAATTCATTTCTCTGTAAGGTGTTGTTATGCATGCTAGTCCCACAACAAGCTTATCCTATACCGGTTTATCGATAGGTAAAAAACTGTTTATTAGTTTTGGCAGCCTTAGCGTGCTAATGCTGGTGGTTGCCGTAGTGGTGCAGCTGGCACAGCTGGCAATGGATACGGCAAGGGCCAGTGCAGCAGATAAGCGTAATCTGGCGGTGTTGCAGCTGGAAAAAGAAATCGATCACTTGGTTTGGGCTAACCAGCTGGCGAACAGTATTTTGTTGCAGCAGTCTTTTGCCGGACAACTTAATCCGCAACAATGCGCTTTTGGCCGTTGGTACGAGCAATTTAAAGCCTCAGACGTGTATAAAAATGGCAGCACAGAGCTGCGTCGGGTATTAGATTCGATAGATGCACCACACAAACAGTTACATCAGAGTGCCGTCAGTATTGCGCAAGCCGCCCCAGATCAACGTGCCGCTATTTACCAGCAAGACTCCCTTTCGGCTTTGACACAAGTGCAACAGGCGCTGGGCGAGCTGCACACTATTTTTCAGGCTGAGCGCAACGCCATTATTGCAAAGGCAGAAGTGACTGATCGTAACGCTATGCGGGCGGTTTGGGCCGTGTTGGTGTTAACTCTGCTGGCTGCGGTGTTATTTGGCCTGTGGCTGCGCCGGGTTATCTCTTTACCTATGAAACAACTCACCCAACGAGCTGAAGCCATTGCAGCCGGTAACTTAGCGGGCGAGCCATTGGTTATTCAAAGCCGCGATGAAGTTGGTTTGGCTGCGCAGGCGTTTAATATCATGCAGCAGCAATTGCGTCAGCTGATTAGCAATTTGGTGCAAAAATCAGATCAGGTAGCTGAGCACGCCGCCCGAGTATCGGACATTACCAGTCGCACCGATGTTGATTTACGGCGTCAGGTAGCAGAAATAGAACAGTTGGCCACCGCCATGAACGAAATGGCCTCCACTATTGCAGAGGTGGCAAAGCATGCGCAGAACACCTCTGACGCGACCCATCAGTCAGAGCAACATGCTGAGCAGGGGCAAAAGATAGTGCGCTTAGTGATCAACAGTATTAATGAAATTGCGTCAGAAGTGGATAATGCCTCTGTTACCATCAGCCAGGTACAGCAGGAAAGTCAGAATATTGGTGCTATTTTAGATACTATTCAGGCTATTGCCGAGCAAACGAACCTGTTGGCGCTTAACGCGGCTATCGAAGCCGCGCGTGCCGGCGAGCAGGGCCGTGGTTTTGCCGTAGTGGCAGATGAGGTGCGCACGCTGGCCGCACGTACGCAAAGCTCGACCACTGAAATTAAAAACCTGATCGAGCGGTTGCAGCACAGTGCCGCCAATGCGGTTAACACCATGAATGCCGGCGTGACGAAGGCGCAGCATGGTGTGGCCATGGCCGATAAAGCCGGTGCAGCACTGACTGATATTATGCAGTCAGTAAGCGCAATAACCGATATGACGCTACAAATCGCCAGCGCAACCGAAGAGCAAAGCACGGTAGTACAAGAGATGGACAAAAACCTGTTAAGGGTAAATTCACTGACGATGGATACCAAGCAGCGCTCGAATGAAGCAGATACAACCTCTGCTGAACTGGAAAACATGGCCGGACAGTTACGTGGTGAGAGCCATCGGTTTACAGTGAATTAGTACTAGGAAAAGTAAGCCTCTCTGTTAACGTAGATCATTATTTTCTTGATACCATTTAACAGGCAATACAACGCAAAACGGATGTATATTTGGCTAGGCCAGCTCCTATGATGTTCTTGAGCTTTACCGCAGGCCGTACTTTTTTAATAAGAGTGAACTGTTTGCGCTAGGCCTAGCTAAAAATTAACTGTGAGTTAATGAGTTGAAGTAAAAATACATCGTTAACATACTAATATAAAACCCATGGTCGTCTTGTCGATTTTCGCTATTAGGTGATGTGGTAGCCCTTAACGTCAGGGCATGCCACCTCTACAACTCGGCTCTGTGTGAACCTGTCCCCCCTAAGTGGTGCAAGTGTCAAAATATTAAAATCTCAAAGTGCAACAATTGTGACCAAAATTATCGTAAATCGTTTTTTTAAACTGTCTGTCTTTAAAGCTATGGACAATACGACTGCTATTATCGAGTTTACTCCTGATGGAGTTATAGCAGATGCTAACGAGTTATTTCTCTCCGTTATGGGGTACTCGAAGGACGAAGTCATTGGGAAACACCATAAAATTTTCTGTCATTCGCAGTTCTACGATGAGAATCCTCATTTCTGGAAAAAAATCAGTTTAGGTGAGCCATTTTCAGGGCTATTTGAAAGAAAAAATAAACTTGGGCAGGCAGTTTGGCTTGAAGCTACTTACAACCCAATAGCAGATAGTAACGGAAAAGTAACAAAGGTAGTAAAGTTTGCTGCCAACGTTACCAATAGGATTTTGCAAGCGAATTCTGCAGCAGAGCAAGCAGCAGCAACTTCTGAACAAACATCACAAATAACACTGCAAGCAACTAGCGTCCTCGAAGAGGCGATTAGAACAACCGATCTTATTGTTCAAGAAGTTAGTAGTGCAACCTCTGTAAGCAAAAAGCTTAATGAGCAATCGAATTCAATAAAGGACATTGTAGTCACTATTTGGTCGATAGCAGATCAAACTAATTTATTTGCTTTAAATGCCGCTATTGAGGCTGCTCGAGCGGGAGAATCAGGGCGTGGTTTTGCTGTTGTGGCAGATGAAGTTAGAACGCTAGCCGCAAGAACCAGTGAAGCTACAAGCAAAATTGGAAATGTGATTGATAGTAATGCGCAACTCATTGGGCAAATCTATAACCAGATGGGAAAAAGACAAGCAGCATCCGAAGATGGACAGATAAAAATTTCAGGTGTTAGTCGTGGCTTGAATGATGTAAAAAATGGCGTTGATAATATGGCACAAGTCATATCAGGCCTAAAACAATAGCTTATTTGCAAAAAAATATAATATCTTCTGCTCATGTCGGCTTTTCGCTCCTAGTAAAGTTCGTCTGTATGCCAAAACTGGAAATTCAGTCCGTTTTTTTCAGCTATGTCTAATGATCTTTTGGGCTTGATGTTTCAGATGAATGATGCTGCGCTCTGGGTACTAGTTTGAAAGAAATAGCCGCTTAGTACTTTGGTCCGCATAGTGTTAAAGCGAGTATAAAGAAGTAATTAAATTTAGTGCTTCCGTTGGCATTGTCATGCAATACCTTGATTTACGGATTCTCCATGTTTAAGTGCTTATTTATAAAGAAATTTAATTCACGAGCTGAGGCTCTGCTTACTGGCATTTTTCGGGATGATTGTTTAGTAAGTTAAGCGAGTTTATCGCTAGCTTGTCTACTCACTTATAGCCATTATTACTTCAGTATCATCACTGAATAAGTTATACGTATTACCATTACCCCACGGTTAAGGGCAAACCATGCATAAACCCGTTATTCTTATTTTTAGCGTTTTCAGCCTGTTTTCATACTCTAACAGCCTACAAGCTGATCCTTTGTCGTCACATGCCATAGAGAATATTTTAATTAAAGGCCGGCAGATAGACTTACTGGGTCACAGCAGTAGCGCATCTGAAGGCATTATTGGCAATGCCGAGATTTTAGATCGGCATTTATTGCGCACTGGAGAAATTTTAGAATTTATACCCGGTATGGTTGTGACACAGCATAGTGGTAGCGGCAAATCTAACCAATATTTTTTAAGGGGCTTTAATTTAGATCATGGTACCGATTTCTCGAATTTTGTAGATGGAATGCCAGTCAACATGCGCAGCCACGGTCATGGCCAAGGTTATACCGATTTAAACTTTATTATCCCTGAGATTATCAGCCAAATCGATTATCAAAAAGGCACCTATCTCGCCAACAGCGGCGATTTTTCTGCCGCAGGCTCAGCACGTTTTGGCTTGCAAAATACTACCCCTAATGAAATCTCTTTGACGCTTGGAGAGAATGCCTATCAACGTGTTTTAGCAAAAGGCAGCTTAAATACCGCGCAGGGCAATTTGTTATTAGCGTCAGAGCTACAAGGCTATGATGGCCCATGGCAAGATATTTCTGAAGACACGCGTAAAGTAAACCTGCTAAGCCGCTACAGTCAGCGCCTTGAAAACGGGCAGTTTGCACTCACTGTTATGGCATATGACAATAGCTGGAACGCGGCTGACCAAGTGCCCCAACGGGCCATTAACGACGGCTTGATTGATCGTTTTGGTTCTCTAGATACTACCTTAGGGGGAGAAAGCTCACGCTACAGCGTGTCTGGCAGTTGGCTTAACGATAACTGGCAGGCGAACGCTTATATTATCCGCTCAGAACTCGATTTATGGTCAAACTTTACTTATTTTCTATCTGATCCGCTAAATGGCGATCAATTTGAGCAAACCGATTCTCGTACAATTTATGGTGGGGAAATAAGCCGTAATTGGCATCAACATGTCGGCAGTATGGCTGCAGAGTATGTTGTAGGTGTGCAAACCCGTATTGATGATATTGCCGAGGTAGGTCTTTACAACACGCAAGCCCGCCAAAGACTGAATACCGTGCGTGAAGATGCCGTATTACAGCGTAGCATTGGCTTGTTTAACCAAAACACTTTTGCGTTAACCGAGCAATGGCTGCTGCATATTGGTGCCCGTTATGATGTGATGCGCGCCCGTGTAGACAGTAACGAAGAGGCAAATAGCGGTAAGTCATCCGAAGGCATTGTGTCGTTTAAAGGCGGGCTTAGTTATCAAATGAGCCCAAATTGGCAAAGCTATTTTAATGTGGGGCAAGGTTTTCATTCTAATGATGCTCGCGGCACTACTGCAACTCGCGTACCCCAGACGGATGAAGCCGTTGAGCCTGTTGATTTTTTAGTGCGTAGCAATGGCGCCGAGCTTGGTATACGTTATTTTGATAGCGTTACCTTCAATGCTTCAGCAGCATTATGGTACTTAGATATGGACTCAGAATTATTATATGTGGGTGATGCGGGTACCAATGAGCCCAGCCGTGCATCACGACGCTATGGTTTAGAGATTGCAGCATATTATTGGTTGAATAACAGCTGGAGTATAGATACTGAACTCGCACTTACTCGCTCACGGTTTACCGAAGAGGCAACTGATGAAGGTGAGTATATTGATGGTTCATTACCAATGGTATTCAGTATGGGGCTTATCTATAAAGCGGATGACGTTTGGCAAACGAGCTTACGGCTGCGCCATTTTGGTAAGCGCACACTAGACAGTTTTAATGAACAACGCTCTGCATCGTCTACCGTGCTAAATGGTAATCTAAAATACAACTTGTCAAATTGGCGTGTTTCAATTGATCTTCTTAACATACTGAACAGCAAAGCCAGTGATATAGAATACTTTTATGCGTCAAGATTAAACAATGAAGCTGCAGAAGGCATTGAAGATCGTCATATACACCCTATGGAGCCAAGAACCGTAAGGATCAGTGCAACTTATGCTTTTTAAGATTACCTCAATAACGAAATAAAAAGCACGAATGACCAAAATCACAGGATGTTTTTGTCAATTTGCGCTACAGCGTAACAAAGAATTGAGTTTGGTTCATGGCGTGAATAGAGTGGGTATTTAGAGTAGTGCTAATACCTAAAATCATCTATAAGGTGTCGAAAAATTCGACACTAGAACTCATCGGATACGACAGTTAAATTCCCGATTTTGTAACATATTTGTCGGGCTCTAAATCACAAAAGCGCTATGGTGAACTGATCGAGCCCCATTCAATAATGAAGAGTGTTGAATTGACTGAAGGCAAGGAGCCCGAATATGAAATGGATATTGGTTGCAGTGCTCATGCTTATTCATAATCCCCTAATCGCTTCTACTCAGTATTCTCAATCACAATGTAAAGAGTTAAAAGATCAAAGAGAATACATTCGTAAGCGCATGAATGCAGGCTATGGTGTTGCTGGCGGCGGGTGGGTGGTTGATATGGCGAAAGTGATGCTGATGAAAGCAGGCTAAGCACGTGTCAAAATTGCTTTAGTGCGCATATTTATACGTTGCTCAAATCACACTTTATTGATACTACTAAACAACATCATGGATTGAGACGGTTTTATGTCGGTGAGTTATTACGATCAGCAAGCTGCGAGCTTTGCGCATGATACCCTCAGTGTCGATATGACGTTGCTTTATGACGAGTTTTTGCCGCTGCTGGCGCCGGGTAGTGTTATCGTCGATGCCGGTTGCGGTGCAGGTAGGGATAGCCGCTTTTTCCTGTCTAAAGGGTTTCAGGTATTGGCCTTTGATGCCAGTAAGGCGCTGGTCGACATCGCTGAACAAGTTACCGGTATCGCGGTGGCACATAGTACCTTTCTTCGCTTTACCCCTCCGATCAACGTTGATGCTATTTGGGCGTGTGCCTCGCTGTTGCATGTGCCTAAAGTTGAGCAGCAAGCTACGTTTCAGCATTTAGCGCAATGGTTAAAACCCGAAGGGATCCTGTACTGCTCATATAAGTATGGTGACAACGACTATGCTAAGGCAAGGCGGCAATTTACTAACGCCAATGAGGCGCGCTTGACTGCGTTTTTAGAGGGCGCTGGTTTGCGTATAAGAAAAGTTTGGATCACCGCCGATGCACGCCCAGGTCGCGCTGACGAACAATGGTTAAACGCGATTTTGGAGAAAATCGCCTGATGGTACAGCAGTTATTCCAAGGCAAGGTGCTTACTACAGGTGGCGCGAATGACCCGCTATTACCCAAGTTATTAACGGCAATTAATCACGCGACAGAAGTTGAAATCAGTGTGTCGTTTATTCAGCCATCGGGGTTGCAGTTGCTGTTGCCAGCGTTAACCGATGCGTTGATCGCTGGCGCTAAAATCAAAATACTGACGTCTGATTATTTGCATATCACCTCGCCAGAGGCATTACGCCAGCTGTTGCTGCTTTGCGAGCAAGGCGCCCAAGTGAAGCTGTTTTGTTGCCAAGCTAACACGCCGTTTCATATGAAAGCCTATATCTTTGTCAAAGGCTATGAGGGGGTGATGGAAGAGGGCTGCGCTTATATTGGCTCAAATAACATTAGCCGTACAGCACTGTTAAATTCTCATGAGTGGACATTACGCCATGATTTTCAGCAGAAATATGCTGTTGAGTGTCAGTTTACTGATATTCGCCAACAATTTGCTGCCATATTTAGTCACCCACAAAGCCAGCCACTAACAGAAGCACGATGGGCGGCTTATTTGCAGCGCTACCAACAAAATAAACAACAACGCTTACAGTTAGTGGATGCGGTTATTGAAGAAGAGCCGCGTTTTACGCCCAATGAGGCACAGATGTTAGCATTAGCGGCGTTAACCGAAAGTCGGCAACAAGGGTATAAGCGCGGCTTAGTGGTTCTTGCAACCGGCATGGGTAAAACTTGGCTGGCAGCGTTTGACGCCAAGCAATTGGCCGCCAAACGTGTGCTTTTTGTGGCCCATCGTGAAGAAATCTTATTGCAAGCGCAGCAAAGCTTTAGTCAGTTAAACCCGAATAAAAGTAGTGGTTTATATCTCGGCTCAGAAAAAGCACCCGAGGCTGACTTGTTATTCGCGTCTATCCAAACGTTAAGTAAAGTAGCGCACTTGCAGCAGTTTAAACCTGATCATTTTGATTATGTGGTTGTCGACGAATTTCATCATGCTGCCAGCCCCAGTTATCAAGCATTGTTATATTATTTTACCCCTGAATTTCTATTGGGGCTAACCGCCACGCCTGAGCGCAGTGATCAGGCGGATATTCTGGCGTTGTGTGATAATAATTTGGTGTTTGAACGTAATCTTGTGCATGGCATCGAAAGCCGTATTTTGGTGCCATTTCATTATTATGGCATTTACGATCAGTTTGTTGATTACCAAGAGATCCCCTGGCGCAGCGGTAAGTTTGATCCCAAAGCTTTAGACAGCGCTTTTGCTACGCGCAAGCGGGCGGCACACATTTTTGAGCACTGGCAAAAACACAAACAACAGCGCACCTTGGCCTTTTGTGTGTCACGCCGACACGCCGATTACATGGCAGATTATTTTAAGGCGCAGGGCATCGCCGCTGCTGCGGTTTATCAAGGCAGCGCATTACGGCGCAATGAAGCATTAAGCCTATTGCAGCAAGCGCAGTTGAGTGTGCTGTTTTCGGTTGATTTATTTAACGAGGGAACTGACTTACCCACTATTGATACGGTGTTGATGTTACGGCCAACAGAGTCAAAGATTTTGTTTTTACAACAATTAGGTCGTGGGTTACGCCAAGCTGAACACGTTGGCAAAATGCATTTGGTGGTGCTTGATTTTATTGGTAACCATCAGTCATTTTTAAATAAACCGGCAGCGCTGTATAACGTGAGTGGTGTTAAAGCCATTATTAGCACATTGGCAAAGCAGCCGGTGATTGCGCCAGGTTGTTATATTAATTTTGCACCTGAAGTTGTCAACGTTTGGCAGCAGCTTGTGCGTAACATGAAAAACACAGCGGCTGAAGATTTTCAACAATTGCAGTTAGAGCTTGGGCATCGCCCCACGGCGGCAGAGTTTGTGCTAGCGGGGTTCGATATCAAAAAAGTGCGAGATAAACACGGTAGCTGGTTTAACTTAGTAGCAGAGCAAACTGAAGATGCTGAAATGGCGTTGTTGCTTGAACGTTATGGTAATTGGTTACGCGAGGGTGTCGAAACGACCGGCATGACCAAATGCTTTAAAATGATCTTGCTGCGGGCTTTTTTAGCCTTAAATGGGTTTAGTGCGCCTGTTAGTACTCAAGAATTAGCTAAACAAAGCCGGCAACAAATTTGGCGGCGGCCAGATTTAGTAGAGAAAGACGTTCCCGCTGCACTTAGGCAAGACAATAACAGTGAAAAATGGCATCAGTATTGGTATAAGAACCCGATCCATTTTTATGCCAAGCAAGATAAAGCGGCTAGCAAGCCTTGGTTTGTTTTGAATGCAGGGCGGTTTGCCGCTAACTTTGAGGTTCGTCCTGCGGATATTGAAGCGCTTACTGCGTTAACACATGAGTTAATTGACCTGCGATTAGCGCAATATTTATTGCGTGATGCCCTGGTTTGATAAATCTTAAACACCTAAGTAGGCAAAATCGAGTTGGCTAAAAAGCAGTTCGCTGGGTTAAATCGACATGTTGCCACCAAAATTGCACTTCCTCGAACCACCGCAATGTCTCTTATTGGAGTGTTATGCCGGGTTGAAATGGTGTTCGCTTGGCAATAGCTGCCGCATTAAACCGACATGCGGCGGCCACATCTTGGTATTTTGCATGAATGTCGTCGCTAGATGCACACAACTATCTTACCAATATCCGATTTTAGTTATTACCACAAAGTTCGCACTCGCCGCATGGCAGTGTTTTGGTGGTTACCTTGCTCCTTATCTCACTAATTAAAATAATTTATCTTAACTTCCGTTTAAAATCGTGGGTTAGCAGAGAGGGGGCAGGCTTTTTTTCATTAATTGAAAAGGGGTTTTTGTGTCTTTACTCCGCTCATTTTTACTTTTGGTAAGCTATGTTTAAGTGCTTTCACCATAATTTAACCTAGAAATTGGTTGACAAATTGGCAAGAAATAAATAGCTTTGCTGTCATACCGGGTGGTAAGCTTATGACTTTAGACAAGCAGTTTACGGTCGGTACCTGTTAGTTCTACAACAGCATTTACGCGTTGCAACAATGCAACAACACAGTTTTTTGTGGTGTACAAACGTTTCTTTGCACCATTGTCAGTGCAGCAAAAAAATTAGGGGTGAACAATGTCAAAACCAACGATCGGCTTCATCGGCCTTGGCCTTATGGGCGGCAACATGGTCGAAAATCTACAGAAAAAAGGTTATCAGCTGACGGTAATGGATCTTAACAAAGACGCAGTTGCAGCCTGTGTTGCCAGAGGTGCATCTACAGCCAGCACGGCAAAGGAACTGGCCGCATCAGTTGATATCGTCATGCTTTGTCTCACCACCTCAGCTATTGTTGAAAAAGTGGTTTACGGTGAAGAGGGTATTCTCGCAGGCATTAAAGCCGGGGCAGTACTGGTAGACTTTGGTACCTCTATTCCAGCGTCAACGCGCAAAATCGGTGCTGACCTCGCCAAAAAAGGCGCGGGTATGATCGACGCCCCCCTAGGTCGTACACCGGCACACGCTAAAGATGGCTTACTGAATATTATGGCTGCCGGTGATCAGGAAACTTTCAACAAAGTGCAGCCGGTGTTGCAAGATCAAGGCGAAAACGTGTTTTATTTGGGCGAATTGGGTGCAGGCCACACCACAAAACTTATCAACAACTTCGTTGGTATGACAACCGTTTGCGCCATGTCTCAGGCATTTGCTATTGCTGATCGTGCTGGTGTTAATCGGCAACAACTATTCGACATTATGTCGACCGGGCCTTCCAGCTCACCCTTTATGAAGTTCTGTAAGCACTATGCAGTAGACAATGTGAGTGATCTTGGGTTTTCACTGGCTAATGCTAACAAAGACCTTGGCTATTTCCTGCAAATGGTTGAAGACCTTGGCACCGAATCAAAGATTGCCAAGGGCTCATCAAGTGATTTGCAAGCCGCATTCGATGCTGGCATGGGCAACGGCAACGTGCCAGAGATCTTCGATTACTACCGCGAACTTAACAAATAGCGCGATTTGTCAACCTGTCGACGCTATCCGAGCTATCCATTCTTCGAAGAGGACAGCTGCTCAGTTTTAAAGAAGCATCGACGGTGTATCAGGCGCTAATAAGATGGAATTTATTAGCGCAGGAAGTAACTCCCTTACTTCATGCTCTTACAGTAATGAAGCGAGTCTCAGTATTGAGGTGCAAAAACCATAATGCGTTTATTCAAAGATTATCTGCTAAACATGTGCCTGGCTCTGGTATTAGTCCCAGTATCAGTTACTGCATTCGCAACTGAATATCTTGTCGCGAGCAAAGACGACTACCAGGCGATTTCATCGAAACTGGTTGCAGGTGACAAGATCATCTTGAAAAACGGGGTGTGGACAGACTTTGAGATCCTGCTAGAAGGGCAAGGTGAGGCTGATGCGCCCATAATGTTAACGGCAGAAACCAAGGGGCAAGTGATCCTGTCTGGCCTGTCTAATCTTCGGTTAGCCGGCCAGCATCTAGCCGTTTCTGGTTTGGTGTTTAAAAACGGTTATACCCCCAGCAGTGCCGTCATTGAGTTTCGCAAAAACAGTAAGGCGCTAGCCTTCCACTCACGGGTGACGGAAGTCGTTATCGATAACTATAACAACCCGGATAAGCAGGAATCGGATTATTGGGTAGCCTTGTATGGGCAGCATAATCGGTTAGACCACAGTCATTTCGTGGGAAAACGTAATAGAGGCGTTACCATTGCTGTCCGATTAAACAGCGAACAGAGTCAGCAAAACTATCACCAGATTGATCACAACTACTTTGGTTATCGCCCTACCTTTGGCTCTAATGGTGGCGAAACACTGCGTATTGGCACCAGCCATTATTCGCTTACCGATTCTTATACCTTGGTTGAAAACAATTACTTCGAACACACCAATGGTGAAGTAGAAATTATCTCGATTAAGTCCGGCAAAAATACCCTGCGTGGCAACGTGTTCTTTGAGGCCCGCGGCACGCTGACCCTGCGCCATGGTAACGGTAATATCGTCGAGCAGAATATATTTTTAGGAAACGGCGTGGAGCACACTGGTGGGATACGTGTTATCAACAAAGATCAAGTGATCCGTAACAATTATCTGCAAGGTTTAAAAGGCTATCGATTTGGTAGTGGCTTTACGGTGCTAAATGGCGTCCCGAACTCGTCAATCAACCGCTATCATCAGGTCGAAAACGCCCTTATCGTTAACAACAGCTTTATAGACGTTGATCATATGCACTTGGCGGCCGGTAGCGATGCCGAACGCACCGCGGTGCCTATCAACTCCGTGATGAAAGATAACCTGATTATCAATACCAATAAACAGCAGCCTTTCAGCCTGTTTGATGATGTAAGCGGCATAAAACTCTCCGGTAATATTGCCAATACCGAGCTGCCAGTCGCGCTGAGCTATGGTGTAAAACGCCAGAACGTCGCCCTTAAAAAAGCTGAAAACGGCCTGCTTTATCCCGTGTCGGGCAAGCTAAACGCTGGGGCGAAGCGCGACTTAAAAGTACTGTCTAAACAAGATACTGGGGCAAGTTGGTATCCGAAATCGCCTGGGTTTGTCACATTTGATTCAGGTCAAACACATCAAGTGGCACAGGGTGCAACGGCTTTATTAGCGGCAATAGACCAAGCCGGTGAAGGTGACGTTATTGTGCTGGCTAATGGTCAATATGATATCTCAAAACTGATCAAAATTAATAAAACGTTAACCATCAAAGCGGCACAAGCAGGTCAAGCCACGTTAACCTTTGAACGTTCCGCCTTGTTTGAAATTCAGAACGGCGGCAGTTTGAAACTTGAGGGCTTAGTGATCTCTGGGGCAAATAGTCCTGACTCGGCGGGTAATTCTGTGGTTCGAACCCAAAAATGGGGCATGGTTGATAACTACCGCTTTGTGCTGCTGAACTCACACATCTTAGCGCTGGATATCAATCATACCTTTGATTTTTTCGTCACGGGCAAGGGCGCCTTTGCCGATGAGATCAGCCTGATGGGTAACACTTTTGACAATGTGACCGGCGATATTCTGGTTCTTAATACTGAAATTGAAGATTTGGGCATTTATAACGCCGAGTATGTCACGGTAAAAAACAACACCTTTAACAATGTGCAGGGTGCGGTGGTGAAGCTTTATCGTGGAGGTACCGATGAAAGCACATTTGGGCCGCTTTTGCATATGGCAGATAACACGTTAAACCAAGTGGGTTATGGCAAGCGCAACAAAAATAAATCCAGCTTGTATTTGCACGGTGTGCAGGTTGCCAACATTCTGCAAAACACGCTAGTTAAGTCTGCGCCAATAGTGGTAGAGCATACGGTTGGTGAGCCCATAACGGTTATTAAGAGCAATCTTTTTGATGCCACCCAAGCACCCACTGTCACTGAACTCAGGGTTGAAGGGCCGCACACGGCAGTTATTGACGATAACAAAACCCTAAATACTGACAAGAGGTAGCTGCAGATGAACATGTCAAAATTACTGTTAAAAGTAACGTCGCTGCTGGTTACCTTGGCCTTTATACTGCCATTTGCGGTGCAAGCGGCTCATCCTAATTTGGTGATTACACCCGCTCATGTGTCTGAGATGCGCAAGGCCATTTCGAAGCCAGGGCGATTTTCTAAAGCGTATAGCGATCTAAAAAGCCAAGTTGATCTGCAATTGACTCAGCCTATCAATGTTCCTGTACCGAAGGACGGTGGCGGCGGTTTTACCCATGAACAGCATAAGAAAAATTATCAGCTAATGTACAACGCCGGCATTATTTATCAGCTTAGCCAAGATAAAACTTATGCCAATTATGTACGTGATATGTTGCTGGCTTATGCAAAGTTGTATCCAACATTAGATGTGCACCCCGCACGAAAAGTGGAGTCACAAAATCCCGGCAAGCTGTTTTGGCAAAGTTTAAATGAGGCCGTTTGGTTGGTACATACCATCCAGGCTTACGATTTTGTTCACAGTGCGCTCAATGCACAAGACAGAAAGCGCATTGAAAGCAAGCTGCTTAAACCTGTTGCGCTGTTTTTGTCAGAGGGGCAACCCTCTACCTTTAACAAAGTGCATAACCATGGTACCTGGGCAACCGCCGGGGTGGGTATGGCCGGTTATGTGATGAACGAGCCAGAGTGGGTTGAAAAAGCGCTTTACGATTTGGAAAAATCAGGCAAAGGCGGGTTTTTAAAGCAACTGGAAGAATTATTTTCCCCTCAGGGTTACTACAATGAAGGGCCATATTACCAGCGTTACGCCTTATTGCCTTTCGTTACCTTTGCCAAAGCGATTGAAAATAACGAACCGCAAAGAAAGATCTTTCAGTATCGTGATGGGATTGTATTAAAAGCTATAGATACCACTGTTCAATTAAGTTATGGCGGTTTGTTCTTCCCCATCAACGATGCGATAAAAAGTAAGGGTATCGACACCATCGAGTTGGTGCATGGCGTTGCGCTGGCATACAGCCTAACAGAGGCGCCAGGCTATCTGGATATCGCTAAGCAACAGGATCAGATTATTCTCTCTGGCGATGGCCTAAAGGTAGCGCAAGCGCTGGATAAAGGTTTGGCTGAAGCCTATCAATTTGACTCCGTTGCCTTTGGCGATGGCAGTGATGGCAAGCAAGGCGCGCTAGTGATTATGCGCAGCCAGTTAGCGGGTGATCAGGCCGTACTGTTTAAACCTGCAGCTCAAGGTCTTGGCCATGGCCACTTTGACAAGCTCACCTGGCAGTTTTATGACCTGGGTAAAGAAATTGTCTCTGATTATGGTGCGGCGCGTTTTCTCAATGTGGAAGCCAAATTTGGTGGCCGTTACCTGCCTGAAAACGAGAGTTACGCTAAGCAAACGGTGTCGCACAATACGGTGGTGGTGGATGAAACCAGCCACTTTAATGGCGACGTTGAGGTAGGCAACCAGCACTCGCCTGTACTTAATTACTTTGAAACCAGCCCGTTTGGCTCTGTTACCCGCGCGCATATTGATACGGCTTACCAAGGTGTTCAGTTAAAGCGGACTATGGCGTTGGTTAATTTACCAGAACTTAAAAAATCCATAGTGCTGGATGTGTTTGATGTTGTTGCAGAAAAAACCCATCAACTTGATCTGCCGCTACATTACCAAGGCCAACTTATTGACACGAACTTTGAATTGTCGGTGAGTACCCAACAGCTTTCGGCGCTAGGCACTAAAAATGGTTATCAGCATCTGTGGCTTAAAGGCCGTGGTTTACCCAAGCAGGGGCTGGCAAAGGTGTCCTGGTTAAATGAGAACGGACGCTTCTATACCCACACTAGTTTAGTTGATGGTCAGGAAGAATTTCTGTTCACCCAGATCGGGGCCAACGATCCTCACTTTAATCTACGCAATGAGCAAGCTTTTGTCCGCAGAGTAGAGAACAGCAAGCAACATCACTTCATTTCCGTACTTGAACCTCACGGCGAATACAATCCAAGCGAGGAATACACGCTAGATGCAGAAAGTCAGCTCACTGAGCTTGGCTACAGCCAACAAGATGAACTGCTGTTGGTCGATATCACTATCGCAGGTAAGTCATACCTGATTGCGATTAACCAAGCGGCAGAGGGTTCAGTTAATCAACAATTTCAATATCAACACCAATCGTATGTCATTAACGGTCGACTGGCTGTTTTTGCACTAAACGATGATGAGGAGTAAGACATATGAGCAAGCAAAGTAACCATTTTATCTCTGGTGCTGAGGCCGAGATTGAAGATTTGGGCGGCGGCTTAAAACGTCAGCTACTGGGTTATAACCACGAGCTGATGATGGTGAAAGTGTGGTTTGCCAAGGGTGCCGAAGGTTATGTACACAAACATCGTCATTCACAGGTGACCTATGTGGAAGAAGGAGAATTTCACTTTAATGTTGGTGGGGAAATCAAAGTGATGAAGCCCGGCGACAGTTGCCTGATCCCTCCTTTTGTAGAGCACGGTGCAGTATGTCCTACCGGCGGTATCTTAATTGACACCTTCAGCCCGCCCAGAGAAGACTTTCTAGAGGATTAATCATGAAAATTAAAGGTTTACGCTGGTGGGTGGTGATGTTGATCGCGCTGGCGACCATCATTAACTACATTGACCGTCAATCGCTCAGTGTGCTCTGGCCTGCTATTGTAGAGGATTTATTTCCTGAAAAATCAGCGCTGGAACGCAAACAAATTTACGCAAACATCTCTGTGGTGTTCGTGTTCGCCTATGCCTTTGGTCAGGCAATCTTTGGCAAGATTTTTGACTGGGTGGGTACCCGCATCGGTTTCGTGCTGTCTATCGGTGTTTGGTCATTGGCGACCATTATGCATGCTCTTGCACAAGGCGTGCTGAGTTTCGCTATTTTCAGGGCGATCTTGGGGGTTGCCGAGGCGGGTAACTGGCCAGGGGCTACTAAGGGTAATGCTGAGTGGTTTCCAATCAAAGAGCGTGCATTAGCGCAGGGTATTTTTAACTCAGGTGCGGCCATTGGCGGCATTATCTCTATCCCATTGATTGCGTTTCTTACCGTTTATTTTAGTTGGCAAATGGTGTTTGTGATTATCGGTCTGGTGGGTTTTCTTTGGCTGGTACCTTGGCTGATTTTAGTTAAAGCGCCACCTGCCATGCATTCATGGATTACCGAAGAAGAACGCGACTATATCCTGACCGGTCAAAAACCGAAACTGACGCCGCAGCAGGCAGCTTTACCAGAAGAGGCAGAATATAACCCTACTACCAAGGAGCTGCTTTCTCGCAAGGAAAGCTGGGGCGTCATTATTGCCTCTGCGGCCATCGATCCAATTTGGTGGTTGTTTGTGTTCTGGATCCCGATTTACCTGAATGAAGTTTACGGTATGGATGTGAAGTCTATCGGGATCTATGGCTGGGTACCTTATGTGGGTGCCATGTTTGGTGCCTGGTTTGGTGGTTTGCTGGCCCAGAACAGACTGAACGCGGGTTGGAGTGCGGATAAAACCCGTAAACTGACCATCACCTTGGGCTGCTTAATTATGTTGCCATCATTACTTGCGATGGCCGATCCAGGAGAGCCTGTTATTGCGGTGTTAATTATGGCTGTGATTTTATTTGGTTTCCAAACGGCTATCGGTAACGTGCAAACACTGCCTAGCGATCTTTACAGCAAGCGTGCAGTGGGTACCTTAGCCGGGTTTTCTGGCATGGCGGCTAAGTTAGGCGCAGTGGGGCTGACCTCTTTGGTGCCTTACCTTACTGCAGACGGCAATTACACTCCCGCGTTTGTGATAGGGGCCGCATTAGCTATAACCGCAGCTGCCGCGGTGTGGATTTTGATCCCCCGTATCGAACCTTTAAAGAAAGCTGAGTAAAAACATGACGAAGATATTTTTTCTTGGTGAGTGCATGGTTGAACTAAGAGAACTGGATGACTCGACGATGGGGCATTCGTTTGCTGGTGATGTCTATAACTCAGCGGTATATATGAAACGTTGTTTTCCAACAATAACCGTATCCATGATCACCGCCATTGGTCGTGACCGACTCAGTGAAAAAATGCTTAGCCGATTTAAGAGTGAGGATTTAGACACACAATTTGTGTTTCAACATCCAAGCAAAGTGGCGGGTATGTATTTCATTGAGACCGATAGCGCGGGTGAGCGGCGTTTCACCTATTGGCGTAACGATTCCGCCGCCAAAAAAGTGGTGCAGTTTCTAACTGATGATGTGGTGGAACACTTAGCTGCAGCGGACATGTTCTTTTTCTCAGGCATTCCGCTGGCCATTATTGACGAAGACAGCCGGGACGCCTTTTGGCAAAAACTGGCACGCTTAAAGCAGGCTGGCGTGAAGCTGGTGTTTGATCCCAATTATCGGGCGCAGCTTTGGGCGAGCAAAGATGCGGCAATTGAGCAGTTTAATAAAGCCTTTCAAATAAGTGATATCGCCTTACCTGGCGTTGAAGATCTCAGCGTGCTTTATGGCATTGCGTCTGCAGAAGAGGCACTAGACTTTTGCCAGCAATATCAACTGGAGGAATTGGTGGTAAAAAATGGGCCGAAATCCGTTGTCACACAAATTGGCACAGAACGGCACAGCCACCAGATCACCCCTGTTACCAATGTGGTGGATACCACCTCTGCCGGAGATGCGTTCAATGGCGTTTATTTAGGAGCGCGTTTGTCAGGACGATCGGTCTTTGAAGCGGTACAACTAGGCGCTAAAGCGGCCGGCACGGTGATACAGCACCCGGGCGCGATAGCTCCTTTGGCAGCATTCAAACAGGCCATGTCTGAAGTAGGCATATAGCTGTTATTGCAAAACAACATACATTATTAATTAAAGAGATATTCAGACATGACGCGTTTTTCTGAACTGATGGCAAAACAGACATTACTCCCTATTATTCAAGCGCAATCAACGAAACAAGGTGTGCAAATTGCCCAAGCTATGGCGGATGCCGGGCTTACTCTGGTCGAAGTGGTATTGAGAACAGAAGCTTCTCTTGCCGCTTTAACGGCGATTAAGCAAGAAGTGCCGCAACTGAAAGTCGGCGCAGGCACGGTGATCGATGCCCGGATCTTGAATCAGGCACTGCAAGCCGGTGCTGACTTCATTGTCACCCCAGCAACCTCAAAGACGCTATTGACTGAATTGGCAAGCTGTGGCGTGCCGGTGCTACCGGGTGTGTCTAATACCGGTGATATTTTGCTGGCGTATGAGCATGGCTACTCGGAAATGAAACTTTTTCCGGCTTCACTGTCGGGCGGGGTGCCCTTCTTGCAGGCGGTATCGTCAGTATTCCGGTCGGTTCGTTTTTGTCCGACCGGTGGCGTCAATCAGCAAAATATGCAGGACTATTTGTCATTGAGCAATGTGTTTGCGGTAGGTGGAACCTGGGTTGCACCTGCCAAGTGGGTTGAACAGGGTAATTGGCAAGCCATTACCGCCGCCTGCTATCAAGCGTTGAATAGACAAGGTGCAGAAATGACCCATTCAGTGACTTAGAAGCACTCGGGGATCGTCTTGGTAGAGCAAAAGGAACAACAATGAAAACAATAAACCGCATGTTGACGCTGAGCTTAATGTTATTGGCCGTTTTCGTCACTTACGCCAATGAAAATGACGAGAGTGACAGCAATATTGTAATGCCAGTATCCCACCAACAATTAGCGCAAGGGGTATTACTGGGAAATTTTACGCATTTGGATCCTGCGAAAAACCCCAGTGAAAACTTTGATCTGCTGGATTGGAGTTTAACGCTGCCAACGGATCTGAACAAAGATAAAAAAGCCGACATTGTTTACGAGCGGGCATTAGCTGATGGCTTTGAACTGAAACCGTTGTTTTACACCGCCGAGGATGGCGGTATGGTGTTCGCTTGTCCAAATGAAGGTGCCAAAACTTCAAGCAATACCAAGTATGCCAGAACAGAGTTGCGCGAAATGCTCAGGCGCGGCAATACTCAGATCAAGACGCAAGGTATAACCAAGAATAACTGGGTTTTTAGCCAAGCGCACGGTTCAGTTAAACGCAATGCTGGCGCTGTTGAAGGCAGCCTAGAAGCAACGCTTGCCGTTAATAGGGTATCGATAACGGGCGATGAGAAACAAGTCGGCAGAGTGATCATTGGCCAGATCCATGCAACAGACGATGAGCCCATTCGCCTTTATTACCGAAAACTCCCTAATAATGAAAAGGGCTCTATTTATTTTGCGCATGAGATCAATGGAGGCGATGACGTCTGGGTTCATATTATCGGCTCGCGCTCCCACACCTTAGTCAATCCCGAAGATGGCATCGGATTGAATGAGAAGTTCAGCTATAAAATTACAGTGGAAAACAGTGTGTTGTTTGTCACTATCATTCGTCCTGGCAAAGCCAATATCACTAAATCCATCGATATGAGTAAAAGTGGTTATAACAGGAATAATCAATATATGTACTTTAAAGCGGGTGTTTATAACCAAAACAATAGCGGCGATCCTCGAGACTATGTGCAGGCGACGTTCTATCACCTTGAAAATCAGCACGATAATTAGCCATTTTTGTTGAATGTAACGCTAAATACATAGCCATAAAAAAAGCGCAAGCTGGTTAACCAGTTTGCGCTTTTTTTATGGCGTTTTAGCTGTTTCTCTTTATGGTGTTTTACCTGTTGCATCTTTCAAATTCTCATTGGTAATTATCATTGGTAATAGATGTATTTAATAATTGGTTGATATGATGCTTTGATTTGGTTATATTTCGAACGTTAAATAAATTTCTTACAGGTAACAGGTAAACCTAACCGCACAAAATAATAACGGAGAACAGGATATGTCGCTGATATTTGATAATGATGCAGACAGATGTACACAAGAGAAACACTTCAGGCTTTCGCCTGTCGCCACAGTGGTAAAAATGGCACTGGTTGTCTCTCTTACCAGTTTTATTGCGATGTCTGCCAAAGCGCAAGAAGCGAACGCTGAACCGAAAAATGAAGCTGAAAATATTGAAGTTGAGGTGATTGAGGTTATAGGTACCCGTAAAACCATCCAAGACCAAATTGCCATAAAGCGTGAGGCGACTTCGGTGGTTGATGGTTTATCGGCTGAAGATATCGGTGATTTACCTGCACTGTCAATTGGTGAAGCCTTAGAGTCAATAACAGGTGCCGCTTCTCACCGTGAAAATGGCGGTGCGACAGAAATTACGATTCGCGGTTTAGGCCCCTTCTTGAGTGCCACGCACATTAATGGTCGTGAAGCGACAAATGGTAGTGGTGACCGCTCAGTTAACTTTTCACAATTTCCGTCTGAGTTAATGCAAAAAGTGGCGATTTATAAAACTCAGGACGCATCACTGATCGAAGGGGGTGTGGCCGGTGTCATTACCTTAGAAACGCTAAAGCCTTTAGATTACGGTAAACAGCAAATTCAGGGGGAGGTAAAAGTAAATTATAACCCTGATGAAGCTAATATTGACAACTCATTACACGGCAATCTAGGTGGTCGGGTAACATTCAGCCTTGTTGACCAATTTGAGTTTGACAATGGTCAGGCCTTAGGGGTTTCGTTTGGTGTGCAACGTCAGGATATCAGCCAACCTGAAGCGGAGTATCGCAGTTCAGGCCCGACTGGCGCTTCTTTGTGGGCATGTTTAAACGATCCCACTAACACCAATGAAGGTTTTTTCCGCAGTACAGCCGGTGATTGCGAAGATCGGGTGGTGGGTAGTAGTAATCAAGGTTATCAAACCGCGATTAACCCCGTGACGGGTGAGGCACAAAGTGCGGGTACGCCTTACGCTTGGACGGGTAGTAGCCGTAGTTACCGCCAAAACGAAACGTCTGATGAGCGTGATGCTGTGTTTCTTGCGTTACAATATCGCCCTTCCGATGCGTGGGATATCAACTTTGACGCGCAAATCTCGGATCGTAATCAAGCGGAAGCACGTCATGACTTACTGTTCTTACAAAAGCGCGTTACGCCGGGTGTCACTGGTGAAAATCTGATTGTTAATGATGTAGGCGGCATTCTGCAATGGCAAGGCAAAGAGCGTTTTGAGTCCGCCGGCGAGCAGTTTTCTCGTGAAGAAAATTATGTTGGTTACGGCCTGAATGTTGAACACTTTTTCAGTGACCGCTTAACGATCACGGCCGATTTTGGTTACTCGCAAACCAAACGTGAAGAGTTGCAAATTTCTAACCGGGGTAGAACGATTGACCGGCCCTTTTTAACGTGGGAAATGGGCAAGTATATCCCGCATATTACCGTCACTGATTTTGATGTGACCGACATCTCGAATTTCACAGATAGCTTACGCACCCGTCTTGATAGAGAAGGTGTGCGTGAAAACGAGATTGTTTCTGCACGCTTGGATTTCAAATATGCGCTGGAAAGCAATGTGTTTTCCAGTGTGCAAGGTGGGGTGAGAGCGTCAGAGCTCAGTTTTCTGCAGCTTGGTGGTAACCAAGGTAGTGGTTCACGTACGGAAATATTGCTGGATGAAAGTGCCATATCCGCATTAGACGTATTGCAGCAATGTCAGATCAATTTCCCTGAAACCGACTTATTATCCTCTGTGTCTGATGGCAATCTGATTACCCACATCGACAGTAACGGTAACGTCGTGGCCAGTGGTACGGGTTCATCATGGGCCACTTACGATAATGTCTGTTTCTCACAAGCACTTGTGAATTCAGTTGGTGGGAGCTTTGCCTACCCGGAAGTTGAGTATCAAAACTCGGGAACTCAGGATGTTACTGAAAAAACCCTGTCGGCTTATCTGATGGCCAACTACGATACTGAAATGTTCGGTAAGTTTATTCGCGGTAATTTTGGTGTGCGGCTGGTTGATACCGACGTTACTTCAATTGGTTTTAGAAACAGCTTTGATGTTGTTACCAATGAATTAGGGGTGCTGAGCCTGGTTACCGGCGATTCGTTAGAGTCGATTACTGGCGGCGGCGGTTATACCGAAATACTCCCTAGCTTTAACCTGGTCGTCGATTACAGTGACAACATTTTGCTGCGAGCCGGTATTTACCGTGGCATGTCACGAGCGAACCCCAGTGATATGAGTTATAGCCGCACATTCCAAACGGATGATGATGTAGCGCCAACGTCCTTGGCAGACTTATTTGTCGGCGTGAATGGTTCAGGTAACCCCAATATCAAGCCTCTGATGTCATGGAATTACGACGTCGCATTTGAATGGTATCCTAACGAAGATTCCATCTTCGCGCTAAGCCTCTATTACAAACAATTCCAGGGTGGGTTCCAACAACGCACCGTATTGGAAGACTTTCTTGTTGACGGTCAGACGGTAACCTTGCCGATTACCAATTCGGTCACTACGGACAATGAAAGTGACCTGTACGGCTTAGAGGCGTCAATAGCCTATCGCTGGGACAATGGCCTTGGCGTTAAGCTGGGTTACAACTACGCCGATACGGACTTCGAGTTTGAAGACAGCTTGTACGGTAATACCTTTATTACCGATTTAGATGGCACCACGCGTCAATTGACGGCAGGTATTGTGCCACCTGGCTCGGTCCCTGGCTTTTCTGAACATGTATTCAGTGGTCAGATCTACTATCAAATCGGCGATTTTGATACGGCACTTATTTACAAGTATCGCAGTGAATACTTCCAGCCCTATACCACTGACGGAACCCGACTGCGTTATGTTGATGAAGTGGGCGTATGGGAAGCCCGCGCCTCTTACCGCATTAATAAAAATATTCGGGTAAAAGTGGAAGCGATTAACCTGTTCAGTGCACCCAAATCACAGGATTTCTTTGTGCAGGGTAACTTGGGCGAAGTTAACGACTACGGTCCGCGATTCTTTGCCGGTATTAGTTTGAAGTACTAATCGATTCACTAGAGATCTGAATCAGAATGCGGGAGAAAGTAGAAGCCCGCGAGTATTGACCTATATTACTTTTGTTCAGTCACTAAGCCACTTGTTAGTACTGAACCATTAGGAGCAGAAAGCATGTTTAAACAGTCTCTAATAGCCATCATCTTGGCAACCGCTTTGGTCGGTTGTGGTGGTGGTGATAATAACGAACTGGCTGGCAATAGCAGAGGAAGTATCAGTATCAGTGGTGGCGCATTAATCGCAGGCACCACCCTCTCGGCATCGGTAACGGATGCCGACGGCATTAAAAGCGACACCCTAGTTTACCAGTGGTCAACGGGGACAACGGGATCGTCATACACTATCACTGAAGCGGATGAAGGTTCTACCATCTCCGTGTCGGCCAGATATACCGATGAAAAAGGCATTACAGAAGGCGTAGGGGCATCGACGTCTGTGATACTGCCTACCCTGAATGTCAATGCCAATGTGGTAAAAGGGCCAATAGACGCCGCAAATTGCGAAATATTTGCTGTGACTGACACGGGTGTTGCAGCAACACCGGCTCAGGCCACGGCAATCTCCAATAGTATGGGTCGCGTCACTTTTACTAATGTGCATTTTGAAGGTACGGGCTTAATTTCGTGTTCAGGCGGTACCTATAAAGATGAGTCAACCGGCTTAATGCTGGAAGCGCCTACCTTAAGATCGGTGGTGAATGTGGTGGAAGGCACTGCAGATACGCCTGCACCTTCTTATGTTGTGTCGCCTTTAACGGAAATGGCGGTTCAGGCAGCAGGTGCCAACTTAAACACCTTTGCTGAGCGTGCTCGAGTCATCAATGCACGTTTTGGTATTCGTTTTGATACTACAACTGTGTTACCGACCGAGATTGGCGTTGTCGATCTGGGCGCTGCTGGTGCAGCAGATGCTGACCGCTATGGCTCGGTATTAGCACTGTTGTCGCAACTCGATGCCGACAACGTTGACAAAAACATGGCAACGTTAATCGCCGACATCGCGGCTGATTTGGCTGATGGTGCCTTTTCAGAGGGGCTGTTAGCTGCCCTTGAAACGGCCCAGCTTAATTTACAAACTATGTCAGTTATCGCAAATAAAGTGGATGTCTCTTTACTTAATATTATTGGTTCTGCGATTGGCTACAACAACACCCCTGTTGCTGCAATCATTGAAGGGACCTTAAATGGCACCATTCAACATACTGCCACCGAGCCGTTAACGGGTTCTGTTATTGTGATTGACCCGAACTTTGGCGAAGATGAAATTCTGGTACAAAGTAACGAACTGCTTGACTATGGTTCTTTCAGTATCAGTGCCCAAGGCAATTGGTCATACACTGTCGATGTGAACAACGAAACGGTTGCCAGCCTAGAACTTGGCAACTCTGTGAATGATACGGTGACCATCACCTCGATTGACGGAACGACTGCTGAAATCAAGATCCGCATTGCAGCGTTAACGCAGTTAGTGAAGATTTCGGATACGGGTAATGACACTGGTGAAATTCGTTTTAGTGTTAACAATTTACGTAAAGGTAAACTCAGTGCGTCTTTTGCTAAAGATGAAACCCTGGGCAGTGATGGCAATATAAAAGATGCCTATATTACACTGTATGGTTCTTCTGGTAGTTCCAGTGAGGCGTTGATTGATTTGCGTATTCAGGGTTCGCAAACGGGCAGTGATGGTATGCCGATTGCACCCCGCTTCTTGGTTAGAAACACAGAAAGTGCCGCTTATCCGGGTGTCATCGTTACCGCCCCCTTTGTGGAAGGCGAATTCTATAACGTTGACATTACCTGGGATTTAGATGCCGCTGAGCAATTAACCCTTACGATTAACGATGAAGTGATTGGTGGTGGGTCGTTCTCCACTGCGGCGGTAGTTGATCCTGATTTTGTTAATCTGGAACAGTGGTTCGCCGATGGCGTTAAAGCGGTACAATTTAGATTGGGTGACAATGATCGAACCATCCCTTTTGGTTCCTTTTATGTAGATGATATTGAGGTTTATTCAGACGTTGCAGGTACCACCCGCGTATTCGCAGATGATTTTGAAAGCTACGCCGAGGGTGACACCCTGGATGGTGTCGGCAGTCTTTATAACTTAGCGATCTACTCTGAAGTTGTGGTATTTGATGTTGGGGATGGCACTGTTGAGCCAACGCCAGCCGTTTTCTTTGACTTAACTGCGTCTATTGCAAGCAATGCTACTGCAGCCTTGACCGGAACCGTTACTGTGGTTGACCCAGATGAAGGTGAAGCCTTTATTATGCCAGCCTCGCTCCGCAGCCGATTTGGCGACTTTGCTATTCTGGAAGACGGTTCTTGGAGCTACTTGCTTGATACGACCAACGCTACCATTGCGGCTTTAGTGAGCGGTGAACGCGAAACCGATACGATCACCATTGAATCTTTCGATGGCACCACCGCAGAACTGGTGATTACCATCAATGGTGTGGGTGGCGAAACCGCAGGCGCCAATAAGGTTGCAGTGATTATTGATACCGATCCAACGGATACTGGCGAGCTACGTTATGCGCTTGGCAGTAATGGCCCACTGGCACAAGGTCGAATTACCGCATCGGTTAAGCGTTTAGATGATGAATTAGGTGATGGTGATGCGTTTATCACGCTATTCAATTCTGCCACCAATAACAATGGTGCGATCTTAGATCTACGTATCACAGACGATAGCTTTGCGGTTCGTAGCCCAAGTAGTGTCGATACGTCGGCTGCCACCGTGTTGTTAGATACCTTTATGGACATTGTGATCACGTGGGAATATCCGAATGGTAACTTAGAGGTTAATCCGCTGGTAACGGTTGAAGTAGACGGCGTCAGTTTTGTGGCTGAAGGCTTTACACCAGATAACAGCTCTACCGGTGGTGTCTCGCACGTTTCATTCCGGTTTGGTGACAATAGTGGCGTTCGACCAGAGACGGCTAAATTTACGGTGGATGACTTAGTTATATACTCCGACAAGGCGGGAACCAGTGTGGTATTTTCTGACGACTTTGAGTCATATACAGCTGGAGATTCTCTTGGCACAGATAACCCGGCATCACCCTATAACTCAGCAACCTCTGAGGCAAGTGTTGAGACTATTGGTGAAGCGAGTGGCCCTGGCACACCGGGCAATAAAATTGCTGAAATTCGGGATACCGATCCGACTGATACCGGCGAGTTAAGATATGCGCTTGCCGACAAAGGCCCGCTGGCTGAAGGTCGCTTTGTGCTTGCCATCAAACGTTTAGACGATGAAATGGGTGATGGCGATGCCTATATTACGCTGTTTAATTCCGCCACCAATAACGATGGGGCGATTTTAGATCTGCGTATCACTGACGATAGCTTTGCGGTTCGCAGCCCGGCAGGTGTCGACACCTCCGCAGCCAAAGTCTTGCTGGATGAATTTATGCATGTGGTGATTACCTGGAAGTACCCAGGTGGCAATCTTGAAGTGAATCCGGTGGTCACGGTTGAGGTTGACGGTGTGCGGTTTACGACCGATGGCTTTACGCCAGATAATAACTCCTTCGGTGGTGTCACTCACATTGCGGTAAGATTTGGTAGCAACAGCGGCACCATACCTGCAACCGGTGTGGTATCGGTAGATAATATTGCTATTTATGCCGATGCAGAGGGCAGAACCCTATTGTTCTCAGACGATTTTGAATCTTATGCTGTGGGTGACTCGCTGGATACAGACAATTCTGCGTCACCTTATAACTCAGCAACTAATGAGGCGGTTGTCGCGGTGGAATAACACCTTTACTATACTGCTGGGTGAGCGCTCAGAGATTAAACGTGTAGTGTAAATAGTAAGGCGGGAATTATCCCGCCTTCTTTTTACTGTAACTCAAACCCTTAGTGTTTACGTTACTCGTACAGCGCTTATGTTATTCGCTAGCCGAATATCCGGTGTGACTGTTTTTAATTTCATAGAAGGTGGCTTGCACAAACTCTGCTGGATTGCTTGAATTGTTAACGTTATATACGCCCACTTTAAAATAGTGGTACTGACCCGGCTGATCATACAAACTTTCAGCCATATCATACTGGGCCACAACATCGGCCTTGCCTGCACGGCTAATCGTCACGGTGAGTAAGTTGAAATTAACGCTGATGTGATAACTAAAAACCTCATTCAGGGCGATTCCCTCCACCGGGTTTGCGGCGGTATTGCTGCGTGAGCCAATCATGTCAACATAGGTTTCAATGTTTCTACCTTGACTGTCTTTCACCCGGCTCTCATGCGCGAAATAGATAGCACCGCGTTCATTTCCTGGCAGTTTTCGATAGTATAAGCGAACCGGTTCATCATCATTAGCGTGGATCTGACCAATGATTACCCGGCCAATCTGAAAATTTTCGCCAGTGGTGGTAACCTGATTAACCGCCATCTTTACCCGCAAATCGCCGTCATAGCCGCCTGCATTCTGCCGCCCTTGTGCTGAGGCACTGCCAAACACCCAGTTATTTTTATTCACGCCCTGCGTGCTGATACTACGGTCGCCACGGCGTAACATTTCTCTTAGTTCAACCCGTACATAGCTAGTATTGGCAGAGGTTTTAAAGCCATAACTGGGTGAGCGCATCACAATGCCGCCATCAGCTGAGGCATAAAAGAATTCAGAATTGGTATAACCGTTTGCAAGGTCTGTTTCAAAAAGGGAGTCAGCGGTGCCACTGTTGTCCTCATCGGTAGGGATGCTCAGGTACCAGTCGATTAACTCGATACCCAATTCATTAGGAAAACGTTCGCTGAAGTTGCCGCCGGCATCTTGGCAATAATGCGCCTGAACTTCAACAATGGCATTATTTTGGTTTTCGTTATTACCAAGCCCGATTAGCTTGATATAGCGGGCTGATGTCGGCTCGATTTTTACTAGTTCAAAACCACTATGTCTGCCGCTGGAATCTGCTTGCGTTAATACGGTGGTCCAACTCGTGTTATCGCTCGAAGTTTCCACAGAAAATCTCGCGATACGTTTATTGCCTTCAAACCATTTAATGGTCAGTGCACCCAGTGTTTTAACGCTTCCCAAATCTAATATTAGCGCGGCATTTCTACCATCGTTTGACCATCTGGATTGGGATGATGTGTTGCCATCAATGGCACTGGATGCTGGATATGCCGAGTTCTCCATGGCGTCAGTGGCAGAGCGTATTGGGTACACCTGATTGATGCATTGCTCAGGTGTGACTATCACAGGGGGTGGGGATGTAATATTGGTGGTATTAGTGTCACTACTTCCACCGCAGGCTGTGACAGCTAGAGCTAAATTTATGGCAATAACGAGTTTGCCGAATTGATGGACTCTTTTTGACCGATAAGACATGCCCTTATCTCCTACTAGAACGATGAATAGAACTTGGTATAAATCTGGCGTTGTGGTGATGTTTGGTATTGCTGGTTATGTCATCAATAATTACCGGTTTACCTTTACTGGTCAACCAATTAATTTGGGCGATGGATGCTGGTGTCACATTTAAACCAATATTTCATCGGTAGCTTGGATATGTTCTTCAGTCGCATAGTCTCTTTAAGGTACTTTAAAAAGTAATTTTACTCATTATGAAACAATATAAAGATATGATTTTTATATTTTTTTTATGTTGTTTTTAGTTTTTCGCTTATTGGGCAGGAGAGTTTTTTACCAAATAGGTTAACCTTTTGGTTGACCAATATTCTAATAAGGTGTAAACATAAAGCATAATAATAAAATTGCCAGTAGTTGTTCTTTTAAGACTGTTGGCATAAAGGTTCGCGATTAACTTAAGGTCGCAGTTGCGACCCCAAAATATAATTATAATTTTAGACGGGGAACAAAAATGAGACATATGCTATCAAAAATTACCTTAGCGATACTGTCGACAACGGCACTCGGTATCGCCTCTACCGCCAACGCCCAAGAGTCAGAGGTAGAACAAAGCGATATCGAAGTGATACAGGTGACGGGGATCAGAAGCTCCTTAACAAGTGCTTTGGCAGAAAAGCGTAATGCCGCCAGCTTAGTTGAAGTTATTCAAGCAGAAGATATCGGTAAACTACCTGATCAAAATTTAGCGGAAGTGCTGGAAAATATTACTGGTATTCAGATTACTCGCTCAGCGGGTGTCGGTACGGGTGTACAAATTCGCGGTACTGATGCAAACCGCACTGAAATTAATGGTGTATCTACGGTGGGATCGGGTGCAGGGCGCAGTGGTATTGATTTTGAAGATGTTTCTGCATCGATTATTGCAGGTGTCGAAGTCATAAAAGCGCCACAAGCAAAAACGATTGAAGGCTCTGTTGGTGGCACTATTAACTTAAGAACCATTCGCCCACTTGAGTTAAGTGAAACGCTAGCCGCATTTAGAGTGCAAGGTGAAGAAAGCAGTTTATCTACCGATGGCGTTAAACCGCGCTTATCAGGAACCTTTGGTGATAATTGGGGAAATGACAATGGTGAGTTTGGTTTTGTCATTAGTGGCAGTTATGCAGAGCAGGATGTAACCGCATTTCGCCCCCGAGCTGACCGTGATAATCTGGTTCGCTCTGACAGTGGTTTAGCCAGCGCACAAAGTTTCCATTATCTACCCATTCAGTTTCTGATCCAGGATTACGATAACTTTGAATATGAGACAAAAAATTTCGCTGGTTCTTTTGAGTGGGCGCCAAACAGCAACAACAAATTTTGGTTTGATGCGATTATAAATGATCAGGACCGTCGGGAAGAAAGTTCCAGGGTTCAGGCGTCAGGGGTAAGTGATCTTATTGGTGTTTCGGTTCCAACTGAATTTGAAACAATTAATTTTGGCTCTTTAGATGGTGTCGAGCTTGGCAGCATTCAAGCCGCACTTAAAGGTATTATTCCGGTTCAGTCTGACGGTTCGGACGGTAATTTACGCTTATCCAGTGACACCAGTTCCCGGGCCACCAAGAGCAAAATATTCCGGCTAGGTGGGGAACACCAGGGGGATAACTTTAAAATAAGCGCCGAGATATCCTCATCTTCATCTGACTCTGCGACCCCCCGAATTGATACTACACTCAATTTTGTCAATCCCAATGCGGCAATTGGGTCAGCTAACGATAATGGTGTCCCGTTTGAGTATGACTTAAGTGGTGGTGCCTTGGCCTTCGGCATTGCATTTGGTGCAGAAAATGCGCCTGCTCCTGCTGATTTGCTCGACCCAGCCAACTACAGGTTGCAAGCGGTAGCACTAGCAAATAATACCAATGAAAATACCGAAGATGCCATGCGTGTTGATTTTAGCTACGACTTGAATATGTCGATTTTTACTACGCTTGACGCAGGTTATCGTTATAACAAGACATCCAGTGTGTCCAACGTTGTGGGCTCAAATCTTAGTTTGTCCAGAATGGTGGATTCTCCCAGTGGCGATTTGTTTGCTGATATTCTGACAACTGGCCCTAATAACTTTAATGCCGCAGATGGCAGAGCGCTTTATATTAAAGATTTTCTGCTGGTGAACCCGGCGTTGGTAGGATCTGATCCTGATCGGGTATTTACTACGTTAGCTAACGCCATTACTGCCCATGGGGGGACAAGACCACTGAATGCCCCAACGTCATCAGTTGCAGGTTTTTATGATATCAGTGAATCCACTAATGCACTGTATGCTCAGGCAAATTTTGAAACTGACATGCTTCGCGGTAATCTTGGTGTACGTTATTTAAAAACGGATCTTGATTCAACCGGCAACCGCAGTGTTAACGGAGATGTCGTCGCAGAAACTAGCTCAAGTGATTACAGTTTTGTGCTGCCGCGGATTAATCTGGCCGCCGATGTAACCGACGATCTGGTGCTGCGCGCTGCTTTTGGGAAGGATATTCGCCGTCCGAATTTTAGTGATCTTTCAACTTCTTATACATTTAGTACTAGCCCCAATCCACCGGTAGCTGGTGGTAACCCTAACTTAAAACCTGAAGTGGTTACATCCTTTGATATTTCTGCAGATTGGTATTTTGCTCAGGCCGCAGTTGTCAGTATCGGCTATTTCCACAAGATACGTAAAGATGTGCATGTGGGGCAACAAGATGATCCTTATTCAGAGCCTGTCACAGGTTATCGTGACATTATTGGTCCAGAGTGTGAGCAAGGCGGTATCTGGAACCCCATTGCGCTGATCAACGTGTTTGGTCCGGTGAGTTCTAACGTAGGTGTTTGTGTACCATTCTCCACTATTATTAATGACACTAAAGAGACTACGCAAAAAGGCATCGAAATGGCATTCCAGTATGATCTTTCTGCTTTCGAAGATCAGCTGGGCTGGGCATCTGGTTTTGGTGTGGTGGCAAACTATACTATTCAGGAATTCTCTGGTGGTGAAGCGGTCAATACCTCGGCTAGTCGTCCTAGTCAGGTTTTTGCTGCATCCACAGGTGGTTCAGGCTCACTGGAGGTGACTGCCGTGCAAGGCTTACTCAACTTATCTGAAAATGCCTACAACTTGACCTTGTATTACGAAAAATATGGCTTGTCTGCCCGGATGCGTTACACCTGGCGAGAAGCGTTTCGTTCAAACGATTTTGGCAGTACATCAAGTTATCCTTGGGGCTTTCCGGTCATTCAGGAAGACCGAGGACAACTTAATGCCAGTATCAGTTATGAGGTGAACGATCAACTCAATATTGGCATTGAAGCCGTCAACCTGACGGAATCTGAGGTTCGCCAATCTTGCGTTAATGAAGGCGCGCTACTTTGCTTTCAGGGCTTAACAGACCGTCGGATTACCTTGGGTGCCAGTTATAGATTTTAATTCTACTATCTAGGGCTGGTTGTCTAAGATAACCGGCTCGAGCAAAATCACAGCAAAAGCACTTGTTAAAGCAAACCAAAAGGTTTGCTTTTTTGCGTGTGGCAAGAAAAATATAAGCTCTGTGTCAGAGCCTATTATGAAGGATAAAAAATAGTGCCAGATGTGAAATGGGTTACGCTAACCGTTACTACTTATTTAAGTGAGAGATAGAATATAAACCGCGGCTTTCATCCGTTTTACGTTTGATCTCTTCCAAGGCTTTTGCTTCACTCGCCTCAAATAAAGCATTGATCAAACGGTCGAAGTGATTGTGCATCGCCGTTCTTGCCGCTGAAGCGTCACGTTTGGCTATGGCGTCATAAATAGCAGTATGTTCTTTGATACGCTGCGCTATACCTTTCGAGCATACATCCTGATAAGCGGCAACGACTTGAGGCTCATTCCGTCTGACTTTCCAAAGGTTGTAAATGGACAGGACAATGGCATTGTTACGTGTTGCACTAGAAATGATCTCGTGGAATTGTTGATCGGCTTCATCAGCCTTATCCAAATCTTCTGAAGATGACATATCATCCAGAGCCTGCTTGAGCGCTGCAAGCTCGGTGTCGCGGATTTTAACTGCGGCTAACGCTGCTGCTTCTCCCTCGACTAATGCCCGAGCCTGGGTGAGCTCAAATGCGCTGATAGATTCAAGTGAAGGTGCTGAGCCAGCAGAATCAGTGACATATACGCCTGAACCTGTTTTTACCTCTACTCTGTCTCTCACTTCTAGCGCGATAATCGCTTCGCGTATCGTCGGACGGCTAACATGATAAATTTCAACCAGCTCTCTTTCAGCGGGCAGGCGGCTTCCTGCAGGGTAAACGCCTTTGTCAATCAACGCTTCTAACTTTTCAACAACTGTCCAGAAACGTCTACGTTTCTTCATGATAGGTATCCCTTTAAGTCTTGCCATTGGCCGAACAGGTAATAACGCCGATTATACCCCGAACCTATCAAAAATTCTCAAAATGCCGGCATCTTATTCAGCTAGGGTTACCCTCCACATTAGAAAGTTCTAATTGGTTTTGCTAAACGCTATGGTCTTGTTTAAATCGGTTTTAGCTTTTTGGAGCGCTGCCAAGAAAACAGTTGGGTACTGCTTTGTGACTCTAACAGTTGCAGCGCAATTCTGATGTCGGCAGTGTAATACAGAGACGCGAAGCCAAGCCGATTGCGGCCAAGGTTATGGAATACCATACCAAAAGCAATATCACCGGCACTAAAGTCTTGATGATGTTCAGCAAAATAGGTCGCTGGTTTACTAAGCTCTTCATCGATAAGCAGCGATCTTACTCTGCCGGGGCCGCCGTGATAAGCCTGGATCAGCAGCAGCCGATAAACCTGTTCTCGTTTTTCTTCTGGTAGGTGGCCGAAGCGGGCCATGAATACGGGATGCAACATGCGATGGTTACGTTCAAATAACCAGAGCGCGCAATCGACCTGAGCGATGCGGTGTAACTGCTTATTTTTGGGAACGCCGCAGTCTTTTAATACTTGTGGGGTCAGTTGTAGAATACCTCTAGCATTGGCTTTTGAATGGGCCTCGCGCACGCCACCACTTTCGATAATCAACATACCGGCCAGATCGGCTAGAAGATCTTCTGGCAGGCTAATACGCTTTTGCTGCGCGCGACGGGCATATACCAAGCGCAGGGTGTCATGCAGTGAAGCTTGGTTTTTAGGTGTGCCTACTTTTATACCATCCCAGTTGCCAGACAGCCTACCTTCCGGATGCTTGCCCAGATAACGCTCAATGGCCAACGATAAATCGACATAAGGTTGGTGGCAACGAATCGCGAAAGGATAGCCAAGGGTCTGGGTATTACCTTCCACCCAGGCATGCACCCGCCCTTGTTGTGCCATACCCTGACGAGTTTGATTCAGGATTAACTGGGTTTGCGGCGAATCTGAGGCATCTTCGATAAATTCTAGAAAGTTGCCGCGCATATCAAATAGCAAATGGCGATTGCGCTCGGTACAGTGTCCTGAACGCGTCAGGATCCAACGTCTAACATTCATTACATTGTCATACACACCTTGGCTCTCGGCATAAGGCTTGCTGCGCACAACGTCAGTCCAGTTCTGGTAAGGTTGCACGAGTTGTTGCCCCAGAGCGCTTGCAGACAATAGGTATCCAAATAGTATAGCGGCGGTAACGGGCCAATAGCTGCTAGGTCGCATGGAACCCATATTTTCTCCGGTGTTGCAAAAGCTGGCGCAACGGTTGTTAGCTGAGGTTCAATAGCCAGAATGATGTATACCAGCAACAGTGGGCACTTTGCTAAGTACTGTTGCTGACACTGAGTATAATCTACGGCGCCTTTATTTAAACACTAATTAGAGGTTGTGACCTGTAAGCTCACCGAACTGTATTTAGACCATTTGCCTGTCATCCTAGAGGTAAATGGCAGCCCAGAGCGTTCAACTTGATTCAATAAATACTGCTGGTAGCTTTCATCATCGCCATAACGGATCACTGAGGCAGCAATGGTGCTGCTTATATTATCATCAAATTTATTCTCTATGCCGTAATCTGCAGGTACTATTTCGTCAGGATAAAAGCCCTGCAATGGGCTAATAAAGCTTTGGAAAAAACGTGTGCCATCATTAAGCCGAAAGTGTTCAACTCGGGGCGCGAGAGTTAGCGAATGGCCAATCGTTTTGATATTGCTCGAGTTTATCATTAACGCCTTATCTTATGCTGTCAGCAAATATAAAGCCGTTTTGTGCTGGTGCTGCTTTAAGAGCAGCAGAGCAGCATTGTCATGGTCTGAAGTTTTACCTTGCGCGTAAAAAAGCCAATAACGTTTAACTCAAGGGTATGAAATGTATTGTGCAGATTGCGAGTCAGTTGATGACTATTTTTTTGACGACGCCACTTTTTTTTGGATATTCGTGCCCACCACGGAAACCTTCGCCAAACTTGCCAGATACGTTGGCAGTCAAAATTACACGGCAAAACAGATAAGTACACACTGCATCGCCGTTGAAATTAAAGCCGGTTCCATTTCTGCTTTCTTAACGGGTGTTAATGGTGCATTAGAGCAAGCCGAATTAGCCGGCACTAAGTTAACGACGATGGCTGAAGATGCTTTACCGGATATTTCTGCTATGTCGCGCATGACCACCTTTAATGTGCTGATCAATCGCTTTAAGGCAAAGTGGCTAATCAATAGTATTGAACATGAGAATTATGAAACATGGTTTCAGCCTATCGTTTATGCGCAGTCGGCATTAGAAGATCCCAAAATCTACTCTTATGAAGGGCTGTTTAGGATGCGCGACGAGACCAACAGTATCGTGCCGCCGCAATTAGCCTTTTTGCTTGCCGAACAAGCCGATTTATTGTTTTCATTGGACCTAGTAGCAAGGCGTGCTGCGGTTGAATACTTTGCTGCAGCTAAATTAAAAGGTAAGTTATTTATTAATTTTAATCCCTCCAGCATCTATGACCCTTCATATTGTTTGCGCTCTACCGCCGCTGCCATTTATGAGCTTGGGTTGACGCCTGCCGATATTGTGTTTGAAGTCACTGAAACACACCAAAGTAGCGATTTAAATCACTTAAAAGGCATTCTGGCGTTTTATCGCAATGCCGGCTTTCAAGTGGCAATGGATGATATTGGATCGGGTTGGTCTGGCTTGAATCTTCTGCAAAAAATACGTCCAGATTACGTGAAAATAGATATGGAACTGGTGCGTGATGTGCATCAAGATGTATTTAAGCAAAATATCGTTTCCAGCCTAGTGAATATCGCCAAAACCAGCGGAATCACAACTGTGGCTGAGGGTATTGAAACGGAAGACGAGGCCAGATGGCTTATTGATAATAAAATTGATTTATTGCAGGGGTATTTATTTGGCCGGCCTAAATTTTATAATCAGAAAGTCAGCCAAGAAAAACGTGAAAATATAAAAAGCTCAGTGTCGCCACTTAAGAATGCGGCAAAAAGATTTTAGTGGCTAGGGCTTGTTGATACATATGAACTCAACAGCCTTGCTGCTGATTTAGAAGGGAAATTATCGTGATCAGTGTCACAGACCTATGCTTTCATCGACAGGATGGCGAGCAAGTTCACCAAGTATTCGACGGCCTCAGTTTTGAGATCAAATCGCAAGAGCAAGTTGCGCTACTTGGAGACAGTTGCTCGGGTAAAACTACCTTACTTAATTTATTATCTGGCTTACTGTCACCTCACAGCGGCCACATTGTCATTAATGGCGAACAGATTTCCTCATACAACGCTTTGCAGCTTGCCTACTACCGCCGCAAAATAGGTTTGATTTTTCAGCGTTATCAACTGCTCGATTGTCTTAGTGTAAAACAAAATATCTTGTTTCAGTATAAGTTAAATTTTCCAAGGCAACGACCTATAGAATTTGAATGCTTAACCGAGCAGCTGGGTTTAACGGATAAACTGCACAAGTTGCCTAATCAGCTGTCTGGTGGCGAGCAACAACGGGTAGGCATTGCCCGTGCTTTACTGAATCAACCTCAGCTTGTGTTAGCCGATGAGCCCACTGGAAACCTCGACCAGGCGCGCTCGCAGCAAGTGGTAGAACTGCTGACCAGTCTGTGTAAGACTCGGCAAATCAACTTGGTTATGGTGACACATTCTCAGCAATTAACGCGGTATTTCGATAGTGTGAAAGTGCTTGCTAATGGCCAGCTTAATGAACGAAATTAAGCTTATTTTACGAACCCATATGGCGTATTTTAAGCACCATCCGTGGTTGTTGTTACTGTTTATTGTGGGGTTAAGTTTAGGCAGCGCCTTACTAACAGCCATCGCTGGATTAAACCAAGAAGCGAAAAACCGGCACCAAATTTCCGCTGCGCTTATCGATAATACCGTTAGCCATATGGTGAAACCGCCAATAGGTCAAGCGTTTTTGGACGGTGCTTTATGGCTTAAATTAAGAGCCAATGGTTATACCAATGCGCAGCCGGTGTTGCGAGGGCAGTTGCAGCTGTCATCTGGTCACACCCTTTATCTGCAAGGTGTCGACAGCCTCATGTGGTTAACTCAGTCAGCAGCGCTAAGTACGCAGCAACATGCCGAGACCACAGAGGCCAGCTTTCGCTTCGATAACATCATCATTGATAGCAATAATGCTGCAAAGTTGATGCTGGATAGCGAAAGTCGGCAACTTACCCTACAAGACTCGGTTATCAAACCAAGCTTCACCTTAGCGGTTGATATAGGTGTGTGGTCAGTTACCGATCTTGCCTATGCAGATATGCTGCTAAACGCGAACGGTCAACTGAGCTTTATTGAGCTGATTGACTTAGCGCCCGAGCAGGCCCCATTAGTTGAGGCGATACTTGGAAATGATGCTCGTTTAGTGGCAGCACAAGAGCAAGACTTTGATGCTTTATCCGAGGCATTCTTTTTTAATTTGGGTGCGCTGGCGTTACTCGGCTACATTGTGGCGGCCTTTTTAAGTTTTAATGCCATCAAGCTATCAATCGCGGGGCGCAGAAACTTACTAATACAATTTCATGTTTTAGGTTTTTCGCAGCAGGCAATTTTTATTGCCATCGCTATCGAGTTTATCGTTATGGGCTTTTTAACGGCACTATTGGGTAGTTTGGCAGGCTATATTATTGCCAACACGTTATTAATGGACATTAACAGTACGCTGATGGGCTTATATCAATTAGAAAAAGCGCTTACCCTTAGCTGGCAGTGGCAAACTTTGTTATTGGGCTTTTTGTTAAACATCGTGACCCTCGGCCTCATGTTACTCACGCAAAAAAAGGTGCTGCATAGCCACCGTAAAGGGCTGTTTTATATTGTACTAGGCGGTGTGCTAGCGGCCCTTAGCTATGGTTATTATTACGCAAGCACCGAGTTTGATGCTCTGTTGATGTGTTTTTTAATCTTGGTAGTTTTTGTGCTGATTACCCCAAGTTGTTTGCAAGGCTTGCTTAGCGTTAAAAACCCGTTTAGCCAGCCACTTTGGCAGTGGCTTTATGCCGACAGTAAATTCCAGTTAGCAGAACTGCGAATTGCCATCGTCGCCATTTTAGTAGCTCTTGGCAGTGCCATTGGCATGCAAATCATGGTTAAAAGCTTCAGCGATACGCTAAATGCGCATCTTGAAACACAACTGAATGCCGATATTTACCTGCAAGTAGACGATGACGATCCAGCATTACGCCAGCGCTTAGCAATGGATACGCAGGTAGCGCGTGTGGGTATTTACATGGCCGCAGCTGGTTATATCGATAAAACACCTACACGCCTTATTAGCTATGGAGATGGCGATTCAGCGTTTTCGCACATCAGCCTTACGTCAAATCAGCCGGTCAGTGCCGAGAATTTTGCCGAACAAGGCTGTATTGCCAATGAGCAGGCGGCTATAAAAGAAGGCTATAAAATTAATGACCGTGTGCGCTTTGTGCAAAACCAACATGAATTTGCGTGCCGGATCAGTGCCTTTGCCTATGATTATGGCAATACCGCATTAAGCCTGATTATCCAAGAGCAGACTTTGCGCGCGAGCCCATTTCACTGGCAAGTTTTTGGTTTGTCGTTAACTTTAGCTGAGCAAGTCAGTGTTGAGCAAATCACTGAACGACTGATCAATGTTTACCAGCTAGACAGTGCCACTATCGCCGCCAATAAGCACTTTAAAGCAGTGGCGAATAAGATGTTTAACGAAACGTTTCAAGTAACTAAGTTACTTAATGGCTTTATTTTAGCTATTGCTTTACTGAGTTTATGTATCAGCTTATTGAGCCTGAGTGCGTTGCATGTAAGTCAATTAGCGGTGCTGCATAGCTTAGGTGTTGATGCGGCCCAGCTGCAAAAGCTTAAGCTGTTACAAACCACCTTATTGGTATTTTTTACCTGTGCTTTTGCGATCCCATTAGGCTTTGCACTTGGGTTCACGCTGTTGGAATTTGTGATGCCCATCGCCTTTGGTTGGACTATCCATTTTAATTTAGATTTGCCGGCACTGCTCTATACCTGTCTGTTTATGCTATTAGCCGCAGTCCTCTGCGCGTATCTGCCGATTAAAAAGCTTACAGCTCATTTGCAGGTAAAGGGGCCTTAACTATTGATGAAGTATGTTCTCGTTTTTTTCAGCTTTTTATTACTCAGTTGCAAGCCTGCGCCGCACCTCGAAAACTTTCAGGCTTTGCAAACTGACAGTGGGCAACCCGTCGATAAACAGCGTGGTGTAATTTTCCCGCAGGATCATGGCCCGCACTTAGAGCAAGGTATTGAGTGGTGGTACGTGACGGCCAATCTTACCGCAGAAAGTGGCGAAACCTTTGGTGCACAGTGGACGTTGTTTAGAACACAAGCTCCCGTTAGCTTTGAGTCTACTTGGTGGGATAACCAACTTTATTTTGCGCATTTCGCTCTGCAGCACGAGCAAACACATATTGCTTTTGAACGCTTTGCCCGAGCGGGGCAGGCCAGTATTGTTGCCAGCCCTTTTAGTGCGCAATTAGATGATTGGTCGCTTAAAAGCACTGAACAGTCGTTTTTACCGTTGCAGATGCAAGCAAAACAACAAGACTATGCCATTGCTGTATCACTGAGTAATAGCCCGTTAACGTTACACGGGGAAAATGGCTATAGCCAAAAAACCGAGAGTGGTCATGCATCTTACTATTTTAGCTATCCATTTCTTGAGGCAAGCGGCATTATCACCTTCAAAGGTAAGCAATATAAGGTAACAGGTAACGCGTGGTACGATAGAGAATGGTCAGCAAGCTTATTAGATAAAAGCCAGTTTGGTTGGGATTGGTTTAGCCTGGTTAGCGATGAAAATGGCAAACAAGGTTTAATGCTCTTTTGTATTCGTGACGACAAAAATAACTATGATTATTGCAGCGGTAGCCGAATAGCGAAAAACGGGCAGGCCACGATGATTGCCAGAGAAGATATCAGCTTGTCGGTACTCGAGCGCATTACCCTTAACGACAGGCAATACCCCAGCAAGTGGCAGATTACCCTACCTAATTCAGCGCCGATTATGCTTGAAACTTTAACCAAAGACTCACGTAATCAATTGTCTGTGCCATATTGGGAAGGACGCGTGCGCGCTTCCGGTGGCTTTAATGGCTTAGGTTTTGCTGAGCTTACTGGGTATTAACGTTAAATATGGGGTTTTTAAGCGGCAGCTGCAACAGGTTTTGCTTGTCGAGGTATCCGCAAGTGATAGCAGCCTAGAGAGCTGCTATTTCTTAAGGGTTTCTTTGGACGATGCTTTGCATTAACTAAAATAACAATGCTTGAATAGTTAGTGGGTTATTAAAGGTATTTTAACTTGAGTTAATATGAACTATCGCTCCCTATTCACAGTAGAAATTTTAGGTTTGCGGCTTAACTTATGCAGGTTAATGATCTAAATAATCTCAATACAGTTAAACGTTATAGCCAAGACTATTTTTAAGAGGAAGAAAAATGCAATTTCGCCCCTGGATTGCCGCGGTTGCTGGTTGCCTCGTGCTGTTTATACTGTTGGCTTTTGTAAAGTTTACGCAAGTGCGGGCAGCGATTGCGTTTGGCGAGTCGTTTCCTGAGCCCAGCGAAACGGTGGCAGCAATAAAAGTTACCACCAGTATTTGGCAAGACAGTTTGCAGCTGTTGGGTGAAGTTAAGGCAACACGCTCGCTAGAGGTACGCAATGAGCTTGAGGGGGTGATTACCGCTGTTGGTTTTCGCTCGGGTGGCTCGGTAGAAAAAGATCAGGTGTTATTGAGTTTAGATAGCGTTAATGAACAAGCGGCACTAGATGCTATTAACGCAGAAATTGCTTTAGCCACCCTGGATCTTTCTCGATTAACTCAACTGGTTAAAACGCAGGCGTCCAGCCGCGCGCAACTTGACCAAGTGAGCGCGCAACTTGCCATAAAACAAGCTAACGCCAGAGCAATACAGGCCACCATTGCAAAGAAAACCTTGATTGCGCCCTTTAGTGGCAGCACAGGTTTACATGAACTTGAGGTCGGAGGATTTTTAGCGGCGAACACATTAATCACCCGGTTAATTGGTAACTTAGACCAAGTTTGGATCGATTTTTCAGTACCACAAGCTGCTTATCAATTAAGCCTGTCGACCGCGCTTGAAATCAGTAGCGTGGCGTCTGCGGATATCAAACATCAGGCAAAGATCGTTGCTATAGATCCGGTTATTTCTAGTATCTCTCGCAATTTACGAATTCGCGCCGAACTCGACAACCTTGATGCCCAGTTTAAACCCGGTGCCAGTGTGATGGTGAGTTTGCCCATTGCTGCGCCAATCAGCGTCATCCGCTTACCGAACACCGCGGTGCGTTATGATACGTTTGGTGCTTACGTGTATGTACTGGCGCAAGCTGCAGATGACAAGTTACGCGCCAATCGTCGGGCAGTAGAAGTTGGCGCGCATGATGATAAGCACATAGTGATTTTGTCGGGGCTGAGCGAGAATGAACAAGTGGCTACGGTAGGTTCTTTTAAATTACGTGATGGCACCTTAGTCAATCTTGCTAAGGCTGATGATGCGGGGCCGTTGTAATGGCACAGCACACTTCTGATCCGCACAATATAAAAGAGGTCGCGTTGGATAACCGGCCCTCAATAATAGATATATTTTGTAAAAAACCGGTTCTGGCGATTGTACTTTCGCTGATCTTGGTACTGGTGGGGATCCGAGCTGCAATCGATATTCCGGTGCTACAATTTCCACAAATTACCAGCGCGTCGTTACAAATCACTACACCCTATATAGGCGCTTCCGCAGAGGTAGTGCAAGGCTTTATTAGTGAGCCAATTGAACGCGTTGCCAGTTCGGTTCCTGGGGTCGATTATGTTGAGTCGCGCAGCACCCCTGGGCTCAGTGCTGTAACGCTTTGGTTAAAGCTGAATCAAGATAGTACCAAGGCGTTGGCAGAGTTATCGGCCAAGCTGGATCAAATTCGTTTTGAATTACCAGAAGGCGCCGAAGATCCGTCGGTTGAGGTGGTAAGGGCTGACCGTCCTTTCGCGATTTTTTATTTGGTGGTGAATTACAACCAAGCAGACAGCCCGATGTCGCGTATGGAAGTCACTGACTATTTATCGCGCCGTGTTTCACCAGCTTTGGCTTCTATTCCGGGCGTACAGCGCATTGGCATCGAGGGCGGCAGGGCACCGGCGATGCGAATTTGGTTGAATCCTGCGAAGCTGGCTGCTTTTAATATTGCTGCGGACGAGGTGATGTTAGCACTACGAGCAAATAATTTGATCGCGACAGTTGGCCAAAGTGAAAACAATCAGCAACGCATTCCGCTGCTGACCGATACCTCATTATCAAATGTGACTGATTTTGAACAGCTGGTGTTAAGAAATATCGAAGGTGCGCAGGTGCGTCTAGCCGATGTTGCAGAAATCGAGATTGCTGAAGAAGAAAGCGAAACCAGTGCTCGGTTGAGCCACGATACTGTGCTGTTTATTTCTGTCTGGCCTTTACCAGGCGCCAACGAGATAGCTATTGGGGATAGTTTGTATGCCAAGCTGGAGGAAATAAACCCAACCTTGCCCAATGGCTTACGCATTACCGACGGTTACGATGGCACCTTGTATATGCGCAGTGCTTTAACCGAAATATTTATTACGCTGGCCGAAACCATTGTATTGGTGGGTATTGTTGTGGTGGCGATGATGGGATCGTTTCGCACGGCTTTAGTGCCTTTAGTGACTATCCCTATTTCGATTTTAGGCGCTATCGGAACTATGGCGCTGATGGGGTTTAGCCTGAATTTATTGACCGTGCTTGCCATCGTGTTATCCGTGGGTTTGGTGGTTGATGATGCCATCGTTGTGGTTGAGAATGTGGCTAGACATATGCGCAATGGCATGAGTCGACTCGACGCGGCCTTACTTAGTTCACGCCAGTTATTAGCGCCTATAATCAGCATGACCATTACCTTAGCTGCGGTATATGCTCCTATTGGTTTATTAAGTGGTTTAACAGGGGCTTTGTTTAAAGAGTTTGCCTTTACCTTAGCGATTGCCGTGTTAATTTCCGGCTTTGTTGCAATAACCTTATCACCGATTATGAGCGCTTATGCCTCGCCAGAGGGGGGCAAAGAAAGCCGGTTAACTCAACGCATCAATCATGTTTTTGACCGTCTGCAGCTGGCTTACAGTAAAGTATTGCTTTTGACGCTTAAGTATAAAGCGCAGGTGTTATTTATTGCGGTATTTTTAGCGTTACTGAATGTACCGTTTTATCTGTTTTCATTAAAAGAGCTGGCGCCCACAGAAGATCAAAACAGCATTAATGTGGTGGTAGAGTCTGCTCCCGATGCCTCTTTAGCCTATACCATGCAGCATATGGATGCGGTAGTAGACACGATGCTGCAGTTGGATGGGGCGAAGTTTATGTGGCAAATTGTTAACCCTGCAGGAGCTTTTGGCGGCTTAGATTTAGTTGATCCGTCACAGCGTGCTGAAAAAACGCAGGATATGTTTTGGCAAGCCTTTGCTAATTTGTCGCAGGTGCCTGGCTTAAAAGCCTTTCCAGTGATGGAATCAGCCCTACCGACGTCCGGTAATTTTTCAGTAGAACTGGCCGTGCTTTCAACCGACTCTTACGTCGATATGAAACGCTACGCCGATCAGATGGTGGCGGCCGCTCAGGCTAGTGGTAAGTTCTTATTTGCCGAAACGGATTTGAAAATCGATTACCCGCAAGCGCGCTTCAAGCTTAATCGTCAGGCGATTGCGGATTTAGGCATGGATTTAGCCAGTGTTAGTGCCCAGCTTGAGGTATTGTTATCGGCTAATTTTGTCAATCGTTATAATCAAGATGGCCGCGCTTATCGCGTTATACCTATGCTAGATGAAAGCGCACGAGTGAATCCTGATGCCATATTGTCACTGTTGATCCGTACCCCCGCCGATCAGTTAATTCCTTTGCGTGCTATTGCCAGTTTAGAAACCGAAATTAGACCGCGTGTGTTAAGTAAGTTTCAGCAAAAAAATGCCTTTAGAATTTATGGCGAAGTGATCCCAGGCACCACCAAAGAGCAAGGCTTAAGTGCTTTAGAAGACGCCGCTGCGAAAATATTGCCAGCAGAATACAGTATTGATTATGCTGGCGAGTCACGACAAATTCGTTTAGAAGGCAACACCTTAGAAGGTGTACTAGTGGTCGCATTAGTCTTTGTGTTTTTTGTGCTAGCGGTGCAGTTTAATAGCTTTCGTGATCCTTTGGTGGTGTTGTTGGGCTCTGTGCCTTTAGCGATGGCTGGCGCCTTGATGTTTGCCTTTTTAGACTTCACGACAATCAATATTTATTCACAAGTTGGCTTTATCACCTTGGTGGGGCTGATTGCGAAAAACGGCATTTTAATTGTTGAGTTTGCCAATAAAATGCAACAGCAAGGTAAAGCAAAATTCGATGCTATACAGCTTGCAGCACAAGCGCGTTTACGCCCAGTGTTAATGACAACCGCTGCAACTGTGCTGGGGCATTTTCCTTTGGTGTTAGTAGTGGGCGCCGGCGCTGAAGCACGCAATAGTATCGGCATTATTTTAGTTGCAGGCATGTTGGTAGGCACGCTGTTTACTTTATTGGTGTTGCCTAGTGTTTATATGGTGCTGGCGTCAAACCATCAGCCAACTAAAAAGTAGCGAAAGCTCGTACTCAACTTTCTGCACATGTGTGACTGACATCTCACTAAAATTAATGAATTGAAAGCATGGTTTTCTTCTCAGCGTCAACTGAGAAAATGGTGATTTTAAGAAGTCTAATCGGTTAAATGGCTGCATTCTCATATGCTTAGGTTGAGTAATGCAGCTTCTCTCCACATTCAATATATCTGCTTAGCTAAAGTCACAACTGTTATATTTCTTTTGAGTATATCTAATGGTTTTAAATTATTTTTTGTTATATAAGAAAACCGTTATGGTGTCTTCCTTTTATAGTCTGGGTAGGTAGTAACCATGAAAAAACGTGTAGTAGTGAGTGTAGTAGCGGCCAGTATTTTTATGAGTTCTCCCGCTTTCGCAACGAATGGTTATTTTACACACGGTTATGGCATGACGCACAAAGGTATGGCGGGTGCTGGGGTGGCGGTATCAGAAGAGCTGATGTCTGCGGCGAATAACCCAGCTAACTTGCTGGTAAAAGGCAGTGAATTGTCAGTTGGCTTAGAACTGTTTGCGCCCGATCGCAACTATGCGGTGGCGGAGGTTAACGAGTTTTTTCCCGGTGCTTTTTACTTACAAAGTCCGGGTAAGCGAAGCGCAAAAACGTTATTTGCTATCCCCGAGTTTGCTTTTGGCCAGCAATTAAACGATCAAGTTAATGTGGGCATATTAATTTATGCTAACGGCGGTATGAATACGGAATACCAAGCCGACGCTATGCCCGAAGGCACTTTTTATGCGGGCACGACGGGGGTGGACTTAAAGCAATTATTTGTTAGCCCCACCCTAAGTTATCAGTGGACCGAGCAATTACGCTTAGGTGTGGCGCCGGTGCTGGTTGTTCAGCAGTTTTCAGCACAAGGCCTGGCGAGTTTTGCACCGTTTTCTCAAGCACCTACTTCGTTGTCAGATAATGGCTCCGATTTCAGTAGCGGTATTGGCTTGCAATTAGGTTTAACCTATTTAGTGTCGGATGCACTCAGTGTCGGAGCCAGTTATCGTTCTGCGGTAAGCATGGGGGAATTCGATCAATACGCGGGTTTGTTTGCCGAACAAGGCGATTTTGATTTACCCAGTGCCTTACAAGTCGGTTTGGCGTGGCAAATTAATCGGTCGCATCAAGTATTGTTAGATCTGCAGCATATCAATTACGGCGAAGTGAGCAGTGTAGCAAACCCAATCGGTAATATTATGTCAGATCCTTTGGGTGCGTCGAATGGTGCAGGCTTTGGTTGGCAAGATATGACGGTATATAAACTGGGTTATCAATGGCAGCGAACCGAGCAGCAAAAGATCCGGTTTGGTGTTTCTTACGGTGAGCAACCTATTTCGTCATCGCAGGTGTTATTCAACATTTTAGCGCCCGGGGTGCAGGAATGGCATTTCACTACCGGTTTAAGCCAGTCGTTAGCTGCGAATGTACAGATGAACCTAACAGCGTTTTATTCACCCACTAAAACAGTTACTGGGGCAAATTTTTTAGCGCCAAATCAACAGTTAAGCATTGCTATGCAACAGCATGGTGTAGGGGCATCAGTAGCGTGGGTATTTTAAGTTTAATTAAGTACTGATTACGCTGGCGCTAGCCGTAAGTGTTAGCTGCAGGTTTTTGTAGTTAACGCCTAAGCATTTTAGTTTGGCACTTGCGTGCGTTTAATACTGAATGGAAACACAGAAAAACACACCTAAATAAACCCGCAACCTAACTCGTGCTATTTTTAGGTGTGTTTTTGTTTTTTAAGCGAGTGGTACCGCTTTAGGGTTTGGCCCGTACTGGTTATCTTCAACACTATCAAAAATAAAGAAAACTAATAATACTATTCCGCCAATTAAAGGAACTAAGCCAATAAGTAACCACCAGCCGGTGCGGCCGGTGTCATGTAGGCGACGAGCACCAATAGCGAGAGACGGAATAAGTAGGGCTAGGCTGAATAGTAAAGAAATAATAAAGGTGCCTAATATACCGTCAACAATTACTGAGCCGATATAGAATAAAACATAAAACAAAAAAAACATCCAGTATTCTTGACGACGAGCCCTGCCAGTGAAATCTGCGTATTTTTTTATAGCATCCAAAAAGTAATTCATAATTTAACTTCTTTCATTAATGATATTCTTATCAAATATCTGGTAATGGGTAAAACCCGCTAGTACACATTAAGTGTTCTTAAAGGAATGTTGTTCGTAGAACAAGCATGCGCTAGGCGTTAAGTTAGAAAAACCAACTTTTCGGTTCGGCAATGGGTAGACCTTTATCTAAAGCCTGCATACCTTTTACAGAACGAACAATTAGCCATATCGCCCAAAATAGCAGTATAAACCAACCAATTAATACCAAAGCTAAAATACCGCCAAGTATGATATACAAGGCGCCAATCCAAAATGTTCTAATTTGAAATTGATAATGTGTTTGTAACCAAGCTGGCGCATCGCTTTTATTCACATAAGCAATCACCACACCAACAATGCCGGCAAGGCCAAATAGTAAACCGACTAGATAAAGAATATAGACAAGCTTTGCATTTCCTTTTTCGGTAGTGTTTTCCCTAACTATCTCATTCATATCGTTATCCTCATAAAAAGTAGTGATTATTAATATATGAATTATTTAATTCAGGCAACAAATAAATTAGCAAATGTATAAAATTCACTGATTTTATTGAGCAGGCTTCAATTAAATAGCGTTAACACTACAAAGCCTATGATTACCTTTAGAATGAATTAAGTTAGTAATGTTTATCTGGTTGTGTCATGTGGTGTTTTTATTATGCGGTGATGATTCGTTGTAAGGCTAAATTGATCTACCTAGACGTTACTATGTTATGAAATTTAAGCTAATTTGCTCAACTCAGGTGTGATAGGCCAAATCATGATGTGATGTATAAAATTGCTTTTAAATGGTGTTATCGTAATGGTGTGATTCCAACTTAATTGAATAAAAAAACAGGCGCTTAAAGCGCCTGTTTTATCTGGGTTAACAACAGTCAGGTTTAGCCATCAATTTTTAAATGACCACTACTAATCAAGCTATCAATAATGGCTTGTGTATCATTACCGAAGCTACTCAGGTCAACGTTTTCCAGCGTGATTTTTTGCGTTACGTTGCCGCTGCCAGTATGTTTAATATCTATCGTGGTATTACCATCGACAGTAGTAAAACTGAGGTAATTGGTAATGTTTTCGCTATTTTCGCCTTGAAGTAAGTCACGTAAATCGATGACATCGCCTTGTGCTGTGCTGAAGTCTTTAATGACATCAACAGCCGCTTTACCGCTACTTGATTGATCGCCTAATTGCCAAGCGAATACGTCGGCACCTTCACCACCGATAAGCGTATCGTCACCGACACCACCAAACAGCACATCGTTGCCGCTGCCTGCATTAATGGTGTCATTGCCTTGTCCGCCATAGATAACATCATTGCCAGCACCTGAGTTGATCACGTCATCGCCGCCGTAGGCATTGATTAGATCACCCTGATTAGTGCCGTTAATGGTTTGCGAGGCATCACTGCCGCTGTTCACTGTATTGGTCGTTTGCGACAGGTCGATAATTAGCGTATCGGATACTGCAGTAGTAGAAGTGCCATCAGTTGTGGTCGCCGTAACGGTTAAGTTCAGTTGGCCAATAAAATCAACCGGAGTAAGCAAGCTTAGCCCTTCCAATTGTTCTTGGGTTAGGGTCCAGCTGCCGTCAGCATTTTTTATACCCGCGGTGAGCAAGGCGTTGCTGGGTATACCGGTGATGGTGATCAACATGCTTTCACTAGCATCAGTAAGCGCAGCATTAATGTTTAAATCAACCATATCGCCATAGGTAACACCATTGACCGTGATCGTACTCGACGATAAGTTGAGTTGTGAGTCTTTACCGCTATCTCTACCGTTGAGAATAACCCAGTCAAATTTATAATCACCATCTTGCGTTGCGGTAAAGTTAAAGGTGCCATTACCATTAACGCCTGCGCCCAAGAACTCTGAGGACGTAATGATTTGTGTGGTTTTACTGCCATCAGGTGCGGTAATAATCACTAAAACAAAGTCGCTGAAGCCTTGTCGGATTTCACTTGCAATGTTTTCACCATTGATGAAATTCCAATTAAAGCCAACCGACATGCCGCTATTTAAACTAACTGTGCTAGACGTATAGTTTCCGTCGATGGCATTAGTGTTGCCTGATACATTGAGTGCCCCCGAGGGCGGGTTGAAGCCATCTAAGAAGCCACTGCTTAAACCAAGAGCTTGTTCAATAGAGGCTTGGCTTAAACCAGATCCTATCAAGAGGCCGTTCGCGCCAGTAGTAATAGAGGTTGCGCCGACTTTAGTTGAAACGGCATCACCGACTTGCAGAATTGCTGCGTCTGCCACTCCTGCCAAAGTAATGTTTAATGCGGCAGTCGATGAACCACCTTGTCCATCTGTTAGGGTATAGGTTACAGAAGGCAGTGAACCACTCCAATTTGCTACAGGAGTAAAAGTAAAGTTACCTTCAGCGTCTAAGGTTAATTTACCTTGGTTTTCAATAATCACTTCTGCGCCGGCTAGATAAGTTTGCCCATTTATCACAAAGCTTTGTACGGTTAGGGCATTGCCATCTACATCGACGTCATTGGTGAGCACATTACCTGTAATAACTTCATCTTCGTTACCGTTAACTACATTATTCTTAGCGACTGGCGCATTATTGATACTGGCTGAGTCGCCACTACCTTCATTACCCACGAGATCAGTGTAACTGCCATTTGCCACAGTAAATGAAATAGGTGCAGTGCCACTTGCCACGAAGGTGGCTGTCCATACATTCGGATTAGTTGGATCTTGTTTTAATCCGGACAGCACGCCACCGGTAACGGCAATATCAGTTAGATCAAAGCCTGAAATTTCCTCATTAAAGGTAAACGTGATCGTTGCAGATTGGCCACTTTCAAGCGTTGCTTGATCAGATGTGATATCAACACTTGGCGGTGTGAGATCTAAAGCGGCAATCGCTTTATCAATTAATGAGTTACCGTTGTTATCGACTGCCGTGGCGTCAATGGTTAATGGGCCATCGGCTAAGGCGCTGACATCGACACCTTCTAAAGCGTAGCTGCCATCGGCTAATACCGTGGCCTGAGCAATCACCGTTTTACCGTTTTGATCGGTGATGGTGATGTTAACCACGGTGCCTGGAGCAACGTCGGTGGTGGTGCCACTGAGGTCAAGCGTACCGTCGGTATTGTCCACCGTCGCAGCGATATCTAATGAACCGGCAATGGCATCGAGTGTGGCTGTGGTATCTGCCACGAGTGGATTGCCGTTGTTATCGACTGCCGTCGCGTCAATGGTCAGTGGACCATCGGCTAGGGCGCTGACATCGACACCGTCTAAGGCATAGCTGCCATCGGCTAATACAGTGGCTTGAGTAATCACCGTCTTACCGTTTTGATCGGTGATGGTGATGTTAACCACGGTGCCTGGAGCAACGTCGGTGGTGGTGCCCGATAAATCGATGGTGCCATCGTTGTTATCGACGGTAGCAGCGATATACAATGAACCGGCAATCGCATCGAGTGTGGCTGAGGTATCTGCCACGAGTGGATTGCCGTTGTTATCCACTGCCGTCGCATCAATGGTCAGTGGGCCATCGGCTAACGCGCTGACATCGACACCTTCTAAAGCGTAGCTGCCATCGGCTAATACGGTGGCCTGGGCAATGACTGTCTTACCGTTTTGATCGGTAATGGTGATGTTAATCACGGTGCCTGGAGCAACGTCCGTGGTGGTGCCCGATAAATCGAGGGTGCCATCGTTGTTATCGACGGTAGCAGCGATATCCAATGAACCGGCAATCGCATCAAGTGTGGCTGAAGTATCAGCAGCCAATGGATTGCCGTTGTTATCCACCGCCGTCGCATCAATGGTTAATGGGCCATCGGCTAAGGCGCTGACATCGACACCTTCTAAAGCGTAGCTGCCATCAGCCAGCACGGTGGCTTGAGCAATGACTGTCTTACCGTTTTGATCGGTGATGGTGATATTAATCACCGTGCCTGGAGCAACATCGGTGGTGGTACCCGATACATCGAGGGTGCCATCGTTGTTATCGACGGTAGCAGCGATATCCAATGAACCGGCAATCGCATCAAGTGTGGCTGAAGTATCAGCAGCCAATGGATTGCCGTTGTTATCCACTGCCGTCGCATCAATGGTTAATGGGCCATCGGCTAAGGTGCTGACATCGACGCCTTCTAACTGGTAGCTGCCATCGGCCAGCACGGTGGCTTGAGCGATAACGGTCTTACCGTTTTGATCGGTAATGGTGATGTTAATTACGGTGCCTGGAGCAACGTCGGTGGTGGTGCCCGATAAATCGATGGTGCCATCGTTGTTATCGACGGTCGCAGCGATATCCAATGAACCGGCAATCGCATCGAGTGTGGCTGAAGTATCGGCGGCCAATGGATTGCCGTTGTTATCGACTGCCGTGGCGTCAATGGTTAATGGGCCATCGGCTAAGGCGCTGACATCGACACCTTCTAAAGCGTAGCTGCCATCGGCCAGCACGGTGGCTTGAGCGATAACGGTCTTACCGTTTTGGTCGGTGATGGTGATGTTAATCACGGTGCCTGGAGCAACGTCGGTGGTGGTGCCCGATAAATCGATGGTGCCATCGTTGTTATCGACGGTAGCAGCGATATCCAATGAACCGGCAATCGCATCGAGTGTGGCTGAGGTATCTGCCACGAGTGGATTGCCGTTGTTATCCACTGCCGTCGCATCAATGGTCAGTGGGCCATCGGCTAACGCGCTGACATCGACACCTTCTAAAGCGTAGCTGCCATCGGCTAATACGGTGGCCTGGGCAATGACTGTCTTACCGTTTTGATCGGTAATGGTGATGTTAATCACGGTGCCTGGAGCAACGTCTGTGGTGGTGCCCGATAAATCGATGGTGCCATCGTTGTTATCGACGGTAGCAGCGATATCCAATGAACCGGCAATCGCATCAAGTGTGGCTGAAGTATCAGCATCAAGGGCGTTGCCGTTGTTATCCACCGCCGTCGCAGCAATGGTCAGTGGTCCATCGGCTAAGCTACTGACATCGACACCTTCTAAAGCGTAGCTGCCATCAGCCAGCACGGTGGCTTGGGCGATGACTGTCTTACCGTTTTGGTCGGTGATGGTGATGTTAATTACGGTGCCTGGAGCAACGTCTGTGGTGGTACCCGATACATCGAGGGTGCCATCGGTGTTATCGACGGTCGCGGCGATGTCTAGAGTGCCTTCGACTGCATCCAATGTAGCATTGGTGTCTGCCACGAGTGGGTTACCGTTGTTATCCACTGCCGTCGCATCAATGGTCAGTGGGCCATCAGCTAAGGTGCTGACATCGACGCCTTCTAACTGGTAGCTGCCATCGGCCAGCACGGTGGCTTGAGCGATAACGGTCTTACCGTTTTGATCGGTAATGGTGATGTTAATCACGGTGCCTGGAGCAACGTCTGTGGTGGTACCCGATACATCGAGGGTGCCATCGTTGTTATCGACGGTAGCAGCGATATCCAATGAACCGGCAATCGCATCAAGTGTGGCTGAAGTATCAGCATCAAGGGCGTTGCCGTTGTTATCCACCGCCGTCGCAGCAATGGTCAGTGGTCCATCGGCTAAGCTACTGACATCGACACCTTCTAAAGCGTAGCTGCCATCAGCCAGCACGGTGGCTTGGGCGATGACTGTCTTACCGTTTTGGTCGGTGATGGTGATGTTAATTACGGTGCCTGGAGCAACGTCGGTGGTGGTGCCCGATAAATCGATGGTGCCATCGGTGTTATCGACGGTCGCAGCGATATCCAATGAACCGGCAACCGCATCGAGTGTGGCTGAGGTATCAGCAGCCAATGGATTGCCGTTGTTATCGACTGCCGTCGCGTCAATGGTTAATGGGCCATCGGCTAAGGCGCTGACATCGACACCGTCTAAGGCATAGCTGCCATCGGCTAATACGGTGGCTTGAGTAATCACCGTTTTACCGTTTTGATCGGTGATGGTGATGTTAATTACCGTGCCCGGCGCCACGTCGGTGGTGGTACCCGATACATCGAGGGTGCCATCGGTGTTATCGACGGTCGCAGCGATATCCAATGAACCGGCAACCGCATCGAGTGTGGCTGAAGTATCGGCGGCTAATGGATTACCGTTGTTATCGACTGCCGTCGCAGCAATGGTTAATGGGCCATCGGCTAAGGCGCTGACATCGACACCTTCTAAAGCGTAGCTGCCATCGGCTAATACCGTGGCCTGAGCAATGACTGTCTTACCGTTTTGGTCGGTGATGGTGATGTTAACCACGGTGCCTGGAGCAACGTCGGTGGTGGTGCCACTGAGGTCAAGCGTACCGTCGGTGTTGTCCACCGTCGCAGCGATATCTAATGAGCCAGCAATGGCATCGAGTGTGGCTGAGGCATCGGCCGCGAGTGGGTTACCGTTGTTATCAACTGCCGTGGCGTCAATGGTTAATGGGCCATCGACTAAGCTACTGACATCGACACCTTCTAAAGCGTAGCTGCCATCGGCTAATACCGTGGCCTGAGCAATGACCGTTTTACCGTTTTGGTCGGTGATGGTGATGTTAACCACGGTGCCTGGAGCAACGTCGGTGGTGGTGCCACTGAGGTCAAGCGTACCGTCGGTGTTATCGACGGTCGCGGCGATGTCTAGAGTGCCTTCGACTGCATCCAATGTAGCATTGGTGTCTGCCACGAGTGGGTTACCGTTGTTATCGACTGCCGTCGCGTCAATGGTTAATGGGCCATCGGCTAAGGCGCTGACATCGATACCTTCTAAAGCGTAGCTGCCATCAGCCAGCACGGTGGCTTGGGCGATGACTGTCTTACCGTTTTGGTCGGTGATGGTGATGTTAACCACGGTGCCTGGAGCAACGTCGGTGGTGGTGCCACTGAGGTCAAGCGTACCGTCGGTGTTGTCCACCGTCGCAGCGATATCTAATGAGCCAGCAATGGCATCGAGTGTGGCTGAGGCATCGGCCGCGAGTGGGTTACCGTTGTTATCAACTGCCGTGGCGTCAATGGTTAATGGTCCATCGACTAAGCTACTGACATCGACACCTTCTAAAGCGTAGCTGCCATCGGCTAATACCGTGGCCTGAGCAATGACCGTTTTACCGTTTTGGTCGGTGATGGTGATGTTAACCACGGTGCCTGGAGCAACGTCGGTGGTGGTGCCACTGAGGTCAAGCGTACCGTCGGTGTTGTCCACCGTCGCAGCGATATCTAATGAGCCAGCAATGGCATCGAGTGTGGCTGAGGCATCGGCCGCGAGTGGGTTACCGTTGTTATCAACTGCCGTGGCGTCAATGGTTAATGGGCCATCGACTAAGCTACTGACATCGACACCTTCTAAAGCGTAGCTGCCATCGGCTAATACCGTGGCCTGAGCAATGACCGTTTTACCGTTTTGGTCGGTGATGGTGATGTTAACCACGGTGCCTGGAGCAACGTCGGTGGTGGTGCCACTGAGGTCAAGCGTACCGTCGGTGTTATCGACGGTCGCGGCGATGTCTAGAGTGCCTTCGACTGCATCCAATGTAGCATTGGTGTCTGCCACGAGTGGGTTACCGTTGTTATCGACTGCCGTCGCGTCAATGGTTAATGGGCCATCGGCTAAGGCGCTGACATCGACACCTTCTAAAGCGTAGCTGCCATCGGCCAGCACGGTGGCTTGAGCAATCACCGTTTTACCGTTTTGGTCGGTGATGGTGATGTTAATTACGGTGCCTGGAGCAACGTCGGTGGTGGTGCCGCTGAGGTCCACCGTACCGTCGGTATTGTCCACCGTCGCAGCGATATCTAATGAGCCGGCAATGGCATCGAGTGTAGCTGAAGTATCTGCCGCGAGTGGGTTACCGTTGTTATCCACTGCCGTCGCGTCAATGGTTAATGGGCCATCGGCTAAGGCGCTGACATCGACACCTTCTAAAGCGTAGCTGCCATCGGCTAATACCGTGGCTTGGGCGATGACCGTTTTACCGTTTTGATCGGTGATGGTGATGTTAACCACGGTGCCTGGAGCAACGTCGGTGGTGGTGCCCGATAAATCGAGGGTGCCATCGGTATTGTCCACCGTCGCAGCGATATCTAATGAGCCAGCAACCGCATCGAGTGTGGCTGAAGTATCAGCAGCCAATGGATTGCCGTTGTTATCGACTGCCGTCGCGTCAATGGTTAATGGGCCATCGGCTAAGGCGCTGACATCGACACCTTCTAAAGCGTAGCTGCCATCAGCCAGCACGGTGGCTTGGGCGATGACTGTCTTACCGTTTTGGTCGGTGATGGTGATGTTAACCACGGTGCCTGGAGCAACGTCGGTGGTGGTGCCACTGAGGTCAAGCGTACCGTCGGTGTTATCGACCGTTGCAGCGATATCCAATGAACCGGCAACCGCATCGAGTGTGGCTGAAGTATCGGCGGCTAATGGATTACCGTTGTTATCGACTGCCGTGGCGTCAATGGTTAATGGGCCATCGGCTAAGGCGCTGACATCGACACCTTCTAAAGCGTAGCTGCCATCGGCCAGCACGGTGGCTTGAGCGATAACGGTCTTACCGTTTTGGTCGGTGATGGTGATGTTAATCACGGTGCCTGGAGCAACGTCGGTGGTGGTGCCCGATAAATCGATGGTGCCATCGTTGTTATCGACGGTAGCAGCGATATCCAATGAACCGGCAATCGCATCAAGTGTGGCTGAAGTATCAGCAGCCAATGGATTGCCGTTGTTATCCACCGCCGTCGCATCAATGGTTAATGGGCCATCGGCTAAGGCGCTGACATCGACACCTTCTAAAGCGTAGCTGCCATCGGCCAGCACGGTGGCTTGGGCGATGACCGTCTTACCGTTTTGATCGGTGATGGTGATGTTAATTACGGTACCTGGAGCAACGTCGGTAGTGGTGCCCGATAAATCGAGGGTGCCATCCGTATTATCTACTGTAGCGGCAATATTCAGTGTTCCAGGTGTTGTCTCTACTGTGTGTGATGAAGCACCGCTGGATTCGACGGTATTACCGGCGGCATCGCTTGATGTCACCACAGCAGTAAAGTCGGTATCGGCGGCTAAATCTGAACCTGCCACATCGACAGACCAACTGCCATCGGCTTGCACTGTGGTGGTGTAAGTGGTGCCATTAATCACTAAGGTGACCACATCGCCTGGGGCAATATCACCGCCTAGTGCGGTACCTGTAACGGCAATCGTACCCGCGGCTTCGGCCGCGTTAAGGATGTCGTCGGCGGTAATGTTGTTGACGGTAACAACACCGGCTTCAGCGTTCAGATCAACCGTGTGCGTTGAGTCGCCACTGGATTCGACGGTATTACCGGCGGCATCGCTTGATGTCACCACAGCAGTAAAGTCGGTATCGGCGGCTAAATCTGAACCTGCCACATCGACAGACCAACTGCCATCGGCTTGCACGGTGGTGGTGTAAGTGGTGCCATTAATCACTAAGGTGACCACATCGCCCGGGGCAATATCACCGCCTAGTGCGGTACCTGTGACGGCAATCGTACCCGCGGCTTCGGCCGCGTTAAGGATGTCGTCGTCGGTAATATTGTTGACTGTGACCGTACCCGCATCGGCGCTCAGATCAACGGTATGGGTCGAGTCACCGCTGGATTCGACGGTATTACCGGCGGCATCGCTTGATGTCACCACAGCAGTAAAGTCGGTATCGGCGGCTAAATCTGAACCTGCCACATCGACAGACCAACTGCCATCGGCTTGCACGGTGGTGGTGTAAGTGGTGCCATTAATCACTAAGGTGACCACATCGCCTGGGGCAATATCACCGCCTAGTGCGGTACCTGTGACGGCAATCGTACCCGCGGCTTCGGCCGCGTTAAGGATGTCGTCGGCGGTAATGTTGTTGACGGTAACAACACCGGCTTCAGCGCTCAGATCAACGGTATGGGTCGAGTCACCGCTGGATTCGACGGTATTACCGGCGGCATCGCTTGATGTCACCACAGCAGTAAAGTCGGTATCGGCGGCTAAATCTGAACCTGCCACATCGACAGACCAACTGCCATCGGCTTGCACGGTGGTGGTGTAAGTGGTGCCATTAATCACTAAAGTGACCACATCGCCTGGGGCAATATCACCGCCTAGTGCGGTACCTGTGACGGCAATCGTACCCGCGGCTTCGGCCGCGTTAAGGATGTCGTCGGCGGTAATGTTGTTGACGGTAACAACACCGGCTTCAGCGCTCAGATCAACCGTGTGCGTTGAGTCGCCACTGGATTCGACGGTATTACCGGCGGCATCGCTTGATGTCACCACAGCAGTAAAGTCGGTATCGGCGGCTAAGTCTGAACCTGCCACATCGACAGACCAACTGCCATCGGCTTGCACGGTGGTGGTGTAAGTGGTGCCGTTAATCACTAAGGTGACCACATCGCCTGGTGCAATATCACCGCCTAGTGCGGTACCTGTAACGGCAATCGTACCCGCGGCTTCGGCCGCGTTAAGGATGTCGTCTGCGGTAATGTTATTCACCGTAACGGTACCGGCTTCGGCAGAGAGATCAACGGTATGGGTGGAGGTGGCGCTCGATTCCACTGTGTTACCCACTGCATCAGACGAACTGACCACCGCATCAAATTCGATATCGGCGGCTAAATCACTACCGGCGACATCGACACTCCAGCTGCCATCTGCTTGCACGGTAGTGGTGTAAGTAGTGCCGTTAATCACTAATGTCACGACATCGCCCGGGGCAATATCACCGCCTAGTGCGGTACCTGTGACGGCAATCGTACCCGCGGCTTCGGCCGCGTTAAGGATGTCGTCTTCAGTAATGTTATTCACCGTAACAACACCGGCTTCAGCGCTCAGATCAACCGTGTGCGTTGAGTCGCCACTGGATTCGACGGTATTACCGGCGGCATCGCTTGATGTCACTACAGCAGTAAAGTCGGTATCGGCGGCTAAATCTGAACCTGCCACATCGACAGACCAGCTACCATCGGCTTGCACAGTGGTGGTGTAAGTAGTGCCATTAATCACTAAGGTGACCACATCGCCCGGGGCAATATCACCGCCTAGTGCGGTACCTGTGACGGCAATCGTACCCGCAGCTTCGGCCGCGTTAAGGATGTCGTCTTCAGTAATGTTATTCACCGTAACAACACCGGCTTCAGCGCTCAGATCAACCGTGTGCGTTGAGTCGCCACTGGATTCGACGGTATTACCGGCGGCATCGCTTGATGTCACCACAGCAGTAAAGTCGGTATCGGCGGCTAAATCTGAACCTGCCACATCGACAGACCAGCTACCATCGGCTAGCACGATGGTGGTGTAAGTAGTGCCATTAATTACTAAGGTGACCACATCGCCCGGGGTAATATCACCGCCTAGTGCGGTACCTGTAACGGCAATGGTGCCGGCTGCTTCAGCTGCATTGACAATATCATCGGCAGTGATGTTATTCACGGTAACGGTGCCAGCATCTGCCGTAATATCAACAGTATGGGTAGATGTTGCACTGTTTTGTATTGTATTTCCTAACGCATTCGTTGATGTGACCACGACGTCAAAAGTCGTATCCGCCGCCAAGTCGCTACCCGCAACCTCGACTGACCAACTGCCATCAGCTAAGACTACCGTGGTATAGGTTACTCCGTTGATAATAAGGGTAACCAGATCACCTGCGGCGATGTCGCCACCGTTAGCGGTACCCGTAACCGTAATAAAACCAGCGGCTTCAGCTGCCGTGACGATGTCATCCGCTGTAATATTATCAATGGTAATTTCAACGGGTGCAGCAATAGGGGCGTCTGAATTGGTAAATAAAGGCACAACAGGATCGTCTTCGGAGAATGCGCCTAGCTCAAAGAGTAAAGGATTCGTTGACTCAGCAATACGTGTAAGCCTTACAAAGCCGTTACCACTATTTTCAGCTGAACCGCCATCAGCACCGGCTGCTGTGGCATCTAATTGCTCAAGTAAGTCACCTTCTTCGTCAAGTACGGCTAAGATATCGTCGGCAGTGTTTAAGGCAACAGCGGAGTCTTCAGGCGTAATATCTGTTTGCAGCCAACTTTCAGAAATAACGAATTGTTGGTTTGCGGAAACGCTAACGGTTTCGTCTAAATATGCCAAAACAACCGAACCTTGCTCTGAGGTGATCACAGTGTCGCCGGGCAGTAGCATATCACCTTGCTTCAGAACTCTTATTTCACCGTTAGTCGATTGTACTTGAACAATACCTTCAACAGCTTGAGCAACGATTTTTGACATAATTAGTGTATCCATTAAATAACTATCACAACTTATATGATAAGGTGGGTTTGTAGATAACACCATTGGACCTGAGTACAGTTAATCTCGTAAAAACTTGTTTTCTATTAACTATAGCCATGTGTATAGTGTATATTTGTTAAAATATAATTAATGATTGTGTCAATTATAGAAACGTAAGGTGTATTCCAATTGAGAGCAGTGTCAGTGATAAAAAAATGTCTGTATCCTTTTTTTGCAACCTTAATTATTTTCGCTTCCCCCAGTTATGCCGCTTCAACAGTGCAGCAAGCTGCAAAAGAGGCAATAGAAAAAAACCCCGAAGTACTGGCTAAATGGTATGAATTTTTAGCCGCAGGCGATGATGTTAAGTCTGTGCGCGCTGGTTATAAACCAACTGTTGATGGCACCTTAGGGGTACAATATCAAAAGCAAAATTATGGTTTGGTTAGAGAATATGACGGTGCTTATGCGCGTTTGACTTTAACTCAAATGCTCTATGATGGCAGCCGCACGCGTTCGGAAGTGAATCGATTCTCCAACTTTCAGCTAGTTGCCTATTTTAACTTGTTAGAAACGGCTGAAAATATCGCGTTAGAAGCCTTTCGGGCTTATCAAGATGTGTTGGCTCAACGCCAGTTGGTTGCGTTGGCGCAAGAAAATTTAGACAAACATTTTGAAGTGTACCGGCAAATCGAAAGTAGCGCCAAAGCCGGGGTCGCAAAATTTGTCGATTTAGAGCAAATTAGCGGTCGTGTGTCCTTAGCGCAAAGCAACTTGATTACTGAAACGTCGAACTTGCATGATGTTACAACGCGCTATTTGAGAATTGTCGGTACCTTACCTGCAGCCGATATGAGACCTGTGACAACGTCAGATCAGTTGCCCAGCACGGTTAATCAAGCGCTACAGCAGGCCTATCAGGCTAGCCCAGCCTATCATGCCGCTTTACGCAACATTAAAGCCGCTGAAGCGGGCGTGCAAACTCAGAAAGCAAATTTTAAGCCTAATGTTAATTTAGTGGGTAGTTACGGATATCAAAACTATTCAGACATTGGTGTCAGAACCGATCAAAATGAAGCATCCGTTGGCATTGAATTAAAATACAATTTTTATAACGGTGGCCGTAATTCAGCTTCGCTAAGTCGTGCTTATTCAGAAGTTAATTTAGCCGAAGAATTACGCGATAAGGCCTGTATTGATATTCGTCAAACCATTCAAATTGCTTATAACGACGGCACTAAGTTAGCAGAGCAGTTGCCATTATTAAATCAACATCGCTTGTCTTCCGATAAAGTTAGAACAGCTTATAAACAACAATTTGATATTGGCCAACGTTCATTGTTAGATGTGCTTGACTCTGAAAATGAATACTTTCAAGCCAGTCGAGCTTATTTAGCCGCGATTTATACCTTAAGTGTCGCTAAGGCTAGAACTTTAGCTGGTATGGGAAACCTGACCAATACACTGGGGTTAACCTCGAGTACCTGGCCTTCTTTAACTGAGCTAGGCGCTGAAAAACTGACTGTTGATCCTGCTAATGCTTGCCCTGCAGTTGATGTATATGGCAGTTTGCAAGTTGATCAAGATACCGATAATGACTCGGTGAAAGACAGTGCTGATTTTTGCCCTAACACGCCAATAACCGATAAAGTTGATGCCAAAGGTTGCTCCGTCTTTACGCAAAAAGAGGCTAAATTTACTTTGGAAATTACCTTTGGTCATAATCAAAGCGTGATTGAAGAGCAATATTTACCTCAAATAGCTAGTTTTGCTGCATTTTTACAGCGTTACCCGAATACAAAAGCTGAAATACAAGGCCACACCTCATCAGATGGTGCGGCGTGGTACAACGATATTTTATCGCAACAACGTGCAGATGCAGTAAAGCAAATATTAGTTTCTCAGTATGGCATCGCGGAAGAACGCATTATGACTAAAGGTTATGGTGCGAGTCGCTTGTTAGATGAAGCTGATACGGAAGCCGCACACAATGTCAATCGCCGGATAGAAGCGGTTGTTACTGGAAAATATGACAATGCTGTGTCACGCGTTGCAGAATAAACCCTGACATAGGAATCGACGTATTGATCCCAGATAACAAGCATACGGGCGGCCCGTTATTTGAAGCCTTACTGTATATCTGTGAATTTCATCATTATGCAGTGAGTCCTGCCAGCTTACTCAGTGGCTTGCCGTTAGCAGACAACATGCTTAGTCCGGCGGTTTTTCATCGCGCGGCCGATCGCGCCAAACTGGCTTCAAAAATTCTACAGCGGCCGTTGAAACAATTAAACACGGCGTTATTCCCCGCTATTCTGACACTGCACGACAATAAAGCCTGCATTATTCACAGTATTGATCATGCGCAGCAGCAGGTCAGCATCAGTTATCCTGAATTGCCAGCCAGTGTCATTACATTGCCGTTAGCCGAGCTTGATGCCCTGTACGCAGGTTCGGTGTTTTATGTGCGGCCGAAAACCGATGCGGCAGATAAAATTAACCACTTTAAATTACCGGCGCACCTGCATTGGTTTTGGGGGGTTATTAAGCAAAACCGCTCGTTATATCGCGATGTGTTGCTAGCTGCGATCATGATCAACTTGTTTGCATTGGCGATGCCGATGTTTGTGATGAACGTCTATGATCGAGTTGTGCCCAATTTGGCTACGCACACTCTGTGGATTTTGGCCTCTGGCATCAGCTTAGTGTTGGTAGCTGATTTAGTGTTAAAACTGTTGAGACACCATTTTGTTGATTTAGCGGCAAGCAAAACGGATGTGATGCTTTCGTCTGCCATTATGGACAAAGTGTTGTCGATGAAGTTGAAGTATCGACCGCAATCAACCGGTAGTTTTGCTTCAATTGTGCAATCTCTTGAGTTTGTGCGAAGTTTTATCGGCTCTTTAACCATTGTTGCGCTGGCCGATTTTCCTTTTGTACTGTTGTATTGCGTCGTGATTGGCATGATCAGTTTGCCCTTATTAGCACCGATCTTAGTTGGGGCTTTCATTTCGTTGATTTATGCTTATTTTGCTCAGCGCAAACTGAAGTTCTTATCGGATGAATCGGCTAAATCGGTGGCTGAACGCAATGCGACCTTGATTGAAGCCTTAGGCTCGTTAGAAACGACTAAATCCAATAATGTTAATGCAGATATTCAGCACAGCTGGGAGCAGTTGTCTTTAAGCTGTGCTCATCACAGTGCCAAAATGCGCTCGGTATCAGCCTCTGTCAGTAATGTGTCCGCGTTTATTCAACAGCTTGCGGGTGTGGCGGTGATCATTATTGGTGTCTACCTGTTAATCGATGGCAACCTTACACAAGGTAGCTTAATTGCGGTCTATCTACTGTCATCGCGTGCCTTAGCACCGGTAAGCCAAGCTACCGGATTATTAGCGCAATTTCATTATGCGTCATCCGCTTATGAACAGCTGGATGTACTCATGGCTTACCCTTCAGAGCAAAACGCCACAAGGCAAACCATTGATAAACCTTTACTACAAGGCAAAATAGAATTTAAAAATGTGAGTTTCAGCTATCAAGATAGCGATGTCCCGTCGTTACAAAATGTCAGTTTTGTTATCGAGCCCGGTGAGCATGTTGCCATCTTAGGCCGAAACGGTTCGGGTAAATCGACCTTAGAAAAACTGATCTTAGGCTTACATGATGCTGAGCAAGGTCAAGTATTGATTGATGGTATCGATATTCGTCAGTTAGACATTAATCAGGTGCGAAACAATATCGGATATGTGCCACAAGATATCAGCCTGTTTCGTGGCACTTTGCGTTACAACATCGAATTAGCCGCGCCGCCGAAAAGCGCTGAGCATTTTCTCAATATCTGTAACATCTCTGGGTTAAATCAATTATTAAGTCAGCACCCGGCCGGATTTGAAATGCAAGTTGGTGAAAAGGGGCAAAACTTATCTGGCGGTCAAAAGCAAATCGTATCGATTGCCCGAGCGCTTTATAACGATCCGCCGATCTTACTGTTGGATGAGCCGACAGCAGCCTTAGATTACAGCAGTGAAGAGGCCTTTCGAAAGCAATTAGGTGAGTTTGCTGAGAGTAAAACCTTGTTGTTAATTACACATCGCAGCCCATTGTTGTCTTTAGCCAATCGGATTATCGTGATGGATAACGGCAAAATCATAGCCGATGGTCCGAAAGACACCGTTATGGAAGCACTGCGGCAAGGTCGTATCATGGGTAACAACGCATGAGTAATCAACCGCATAAATATTCAAAAGATTGGGTCTCTGAAGCGGAGTGGGCGCGTATAGCGCAATCGCCATTATCGGCGCGTGCTTTGCTTTATGGTGTGTTATTTAGTGTAGTGGCATTGATTGTCTGGGCAGCTTTTGCGCCATTAGATGAAATTGCCCGAGGCGATGGCAAAGTGGTCACTTCGCAACAATTGCAAACCATTCAATCGCTGGATGGTGGTTTAGTGACCAATATCTTGGTGCGTGAAGGCGAAGTGGTGGATGTAGGACAGGTGCTGCTAAAGGTTGACTCCACCCGTTCAAACGCGAACTTAGCTGAGAACAAAGCACAGTTTTATGCCTTGACGGCAGAGGTCGCTAGGCTGCAAGCGCTAACTAACGAAAGTGCCCCGCAGTTTCCGGAAGAGTTAAAAACGGCAGCGCCCGATCGACTACAACACGAAATTCAACTTTATCGTAATAGTTTAGCCGAGTTAAACGAGCAATTAGCGGTGCAAGCAGAGCAGCAGCAACAACGCTTACAAGAGTTAGTTGAAGCCAGAGCCGCACTTTTCCAATATAGCCAAACCTTAGAATTGACCAATCAAGAGTTAAGTGTAACCAAGCCATTACTGGCGAGTGGTGCAGTATCGGATATTGATATTTTACGCTTAGAGCGCGAAGTGGCACGAGCTAGCGGCGAAGTAAAACGGGCTGAAGCCAATGCTGCGAGAGCTGAGTCTGCCTTGCAAGAGGCACGCAATAAACTCAAAGAAATTAAGTTAACGGTGCTGAATCGTTGGCGTAATCAGTTATCAGAATCGCGTGCCAAATTAGCTGCTCTTGCTGAACTACAAACAGGTTTAGTGGATATGGTGCAGCAGGCTGAAGTGAGATCACCCATGCGTGGCACCATACAGCGGCTGCATATTAATACGGTAGGTGGGGTATTAACCCCAGGCAGAGATATTTTAGATATCGTGCCGTTGGACGATCAGCTATTAATTGAAGCCAGAATCTCGCCAAAAGATATCGCTTTTATTCAAATTGGTCAGCAGGCGACTATCCGCATCAGTGCTTATGATTTTGCTATTTTTGGTGGTTTGCAAGCCAGTGTCAGTCATATCAGTGCTGATACGGTGACGGATGAAAAAGATAACACCTATTATGTTGTCAGATTAAGTACTGCCAGCCCAAAGCTGGATGATAAGTTAACCATCTTGCCTGGTATGACGGTGCAAGTCGATATTGTTACCGGTAAACGCACGGTCTTATCGTATCTGCTGAAGCCACTGCTTCGAGCAAAAAGTAACGCGATGACAGAGAGATAATCAATTAATGGCTAATGTAGCAATTTTTACTGCTCCCGGTTTTACTGCCTCAAGCTGGAACACTGCTTTTGGTAAGCCGCAGCTGCATGTTTATCCCGATGCCGACATTCAAGCGTTAGATGCCTGTGATGTGGTATTAATCCACAGCGCGCGTAGCGATTGGACGATGCTCGTCAAACAGTTGCAACAGAGTAAGTTAGTGTTAGTGATCAGCCAGCAACTCGCTTTAGTTGAACTGCAAGTGGCGTTGAGCTCGGGTGCGAAAGGTTACCTGGATGCCGGCAGTAACAGCGTTAACTTTATCCAAGCCGTGGCGGCTATTCGTAATGGTGCCTTGTGGATCCCTGCAGCGTTACTTAATCAACTCAATCGATTTTTATCTAAAGCGATCCCCAGTAAAACAACCTGGCAAACCTTTGAAGGGCAATTGTCGAAAAGAGAATTCGAAGTGGCGAGCTTGGTGCGACAAGGTTTAAGTAATAAACAGGTGGCAGAGCGTTTATTCATTACCGAGCGCACTGTAAAACAGCACCTTACCGCAACCTTTGCTAAACTTGGGGTAAAAGATAGGTTACAACTGATTATGCTGCTTTAAAGGAAGAGTCTTATGTATGTTAAGCGAGCCAGCAATAAAGAAATAGTCGCGTTAAGCACGGAGCAATCTGCAGACTATCCCGAGTTTTTGTCTAATAATGATCCTGATCTTTTGCACTTTATGCAAAAAAATATTCCCGCTTATGCGCTAGCCAGTGCAGAACTAAGCCATAGTAAGCAGTTGCAAGCCTCTGATTCTGACTTAGCGCGCGTATTAGAAGACTTAGTTGAATTACTGACAGCCAATGGCATTATAACTTTTACCAAACTGCCAATGGCTGCGCAGGTTAAATTACTAAATCGCAAAACACTTCGCCATGACATGCAAAGGCTTAACCTCTTCAATGAAGAAGAGGACGACAGTATTATGCCTTAGGCAGCTTTAAGTAATAGCCGGGCCGGTTAAACCATCAAAACCCAGCTCAAGCAAGCCTTCAATATCTGCGCTGGCGCTTACACCCTCGGCAATCACGGTTAAGCTTAAAGTATGTGCCAGTTTGATTAAACCCGACAACAAATGAGCACTTTCTGTGTTTTGATAACGTCGTACCAAAGCAGCGTCGATTTTTAAGTAGTCAATGCCTAGTTTTTCTAAGTCTTGGATGGCATTAATGGCAAAGCCACATTTTTGCAAGCCAACATTCACTGACAATGAGGTTAAAGCCGCAGCGAAACGGCTAAACAGCGATGGCTGTTTTACCACTAAGCGCTCATCAAACTCCAAGGCCAAACGCACACGGATCGATGGCTCCACTGCCTGTAGTAGCGTTAATAATTCATAATGTGTTGCGACGTCTAATAAAGTAAGATCAGAGATATTAAGCGCCAAGTTCAGCGCTTTGTCCTCTTGCAGCAACAACAAAGCGTGCTTTAACATAGCGATATCCAACTGGCTGGTGTAGTGATAACGCCGCGCCCAACCTAGCACCTGGGTAGCTGATAACCAGTGACCATCGATTTTCATTTTTAACATGGCTTCTTGATGCATAACACGGCTATCACGAAGTCGCACCGGGTAAATAGTCGAGCTAATACTGTCAGATGTTACCGCCTGCTGCAGCGCTTTTAGCCAGTCGGTTGCATCCGCTAAATCGGCGTATGGCTTGACATCAAGCAGCGTTTTACTTTGTAATGGTGGCGAGGCTTCAACCTCAACTAATAAAGCATCAAGCTGTGCTAATGTTTGCTGCCGGCTAGTAACGGTATCTAATGACATACCCACCAACAATACCGGTGCATTGACCGTATCGGGCGAAACCTTACAGTTCTGATTGAGTTGATTGAGTAGCTGTTCTGTCAACTCAGCAGTCGAAGCTAACTGATCGACAACTAAAAAGAAATCGCTACCATTTAAACGGCTAACTAAGCGCATCCCCGAATATTGTTGAACCTCTGCAATTAACTGTTTTAACCAACGATCTGTTTTGGCATGGCCGAGTTGCAGGTTTAACTCGTGCAGTTCGCTGACCCGCAATAACAACACGCAACTTAATTCACTGTGTTCAATATTGCCAAAATAACTGTCGAGCCAGTTGGCGCAATAATCGCGGTTAAACGCGCCGGTGACATCGTCCAATTCATGTTGCTTTTGCAGTCTATCCAGCTGTTTTTGTTCTTGTTCTAGCATGCTGCGCACGCGGCTGGTTAGCCGATTCATGGCAGCAACCAAGCGTTTTAACTCAAAGGTTGAAGGTTCTTCACTGGTAATGAATTGACGATTACCTAGCGCTTCTGCATGATTTACTACTTGGTTTAGCGGCCGGCTAACACGTTTGAGTAAAAAGCTGCCCACCACACCACAAAAAATAGCAATCAGCAAAAAGCCTAGCGCTAAATCTTGGGTAATGTGCCATAACGCGGTTAAGCTGTAATCGGTTTGGCTTTCCAGTTCAATACTACCATAGCGTTGCCAGCCATCTTGGATCTGAGCAATACCGGGTTTAACATTAAACGCTAATAAACTAGCAAACCAATCGGGAACGGCAACCGGTTGAGGGCTAAGTGTAAATTCTGTAAGCGTATTTCCTGCTACGTCTTTTAAGGTAATACGCCGGTAATAACCAGTATCAAATTGCGCCGAGAGCATTAACTCGATAGTGGTCAGATCTTTATCCATTTGTGACAGGCTTAAAGCCATTCCGGTGGCATTATCGATATTTTTAACTTGTAGTTGTTCTGCGAGATAACTTTTTGATTGATAGGCACTAATAAAAAAGCTACTGCCAAAGGCTAAGAGCACAATAACAATAATTCCAATCCACAACTGCTTAATCAGAGACATAGCCTAAACTCCTTAACCCACATATTGCCCAGCATTATAAAAAAATGCCCTGCAGTGATAATCGTGCTACCAGATCACGCCAGCGCGATAACCGCGCCGACGCACTGTGTTTTGATTTTTGATTGCCGCTACCCGCCCAAAGCCCGGTAGAATTAAAACTAAATACTGGCGTTAGATCTGGCCTGGCTGATGCGGGTAAAATATTTTGAATTAAACTATCGATAATCAGAGGTTCAGCTTCGGCATCTGGATAATAAGCCAGTACCATATGCGCTAAACTGAGGCCACTGTGTTCAGCCCCAACGCGTGCTCGAACATAGACTAAGCGAAGCTGTGTATCAGGGATCCCTAAAGCGCGTAAGCTGATGTAACTGGTGATCGCCCAATCTTCACAGTCGCCGCGCCTTGATGCCAATATTTCGGCAGGGCTCGCCCAGTAATCTTCGACTTGATAGAGCGAGGCATCTAACTCGTAACTGAGTGTGTTATGTAAGAACGTGTTCACGGTTTCTAATTGCTGAACAACCGGTAAGTTTGCAGCATCTTGCAACATTTGTTGCCAAGCCGATGAGGTAGCCAGTGTTGTTGACGCTGGAGCAGATTGTTCGAGATAACGATCAAACTGAGAGAAATCAATAAGAAAGGGGGTTTCAAGCGCATGGTTATGCAACGCTGCCGCGATAAACAGCATGCCTCCAAAAGATATTGCGAATTTTTTTATCGCCTTTGCTGGCATTTAGCATACGCTCAGTACTCGTAACCCAGCCCCAAGATAGTGTAAAACTAGTTGTATCTCAACGGATTTTTGCAGCGCGCTCTACTGTTTTGTTATACCTGTTACCGTCTGAGGCCGCTGTGACGAGTGTGACAGCCTTAAATCACGCTCATCGGGTTTGACACGTTAAGCTAGGCTTATCACACGCTGTGAACTTAGCGTTTGCGTGTTGCTGCGGGATGAATACGCTCGTCATACAGTTTGCCGAGCGCTTGGCTAATGCTGAGCGTGTCATCTTCGGTTAAATAGCGCTCAACTTGTTTATGTACAAAAATGACCGATTGTTTATGTTGTTTAGCAAATTGCTGGCACAGTGTCGTAAGTTGTTTTTGAAATTCCTTGGCTGCGGTTTCTCGATGTACCGCATGGATGGCTTTTTCAAAACTGTTGCCGTGCTCTGCGTAGTATTCTTTTAAGGTGATCTTGGGAATGCGATAAGCTTTACTGGCATAGTCTAGGGCTTCTCTAAAGCTGCTATAGCTTTCACCAAATACGTCAAAGCTGGGGTTAAGGTGATAATATACTTGATGATTAATACCGGCCGCTTCGTAATTAAAACCCGGAAAATTAAGCCTTTCGGTGGTTTCTAAACCTAGTTTTAAGCCCGCAGCAATGCTATAGCTTAAGCTAAAATCCAGCGCAGCGAGTTCTTCTTCTGTCCACATTTCGAAAATATTTAAGGCTTTTTCATATTTTTTCGCCAGTTTTTTCTTGGCGTAAACACGGCGCTCTTCTAATGCCCCCGCTTTACAGCTTTTTAAATGCTCAAAGCATTCACGACAACTAGGGATCTTCACAAAGTCAGCAGGTTCTTGTGTGCTGAGAAATAAATCACGGTATTTTAATGGCGGTGCAAAATCATGTTCACTGGCAATACAACCACAATAAAAGCAGGTATTAAAAGACGCTCTCTCAGTCGGCACAAGGAGGTTGTAGTCGGGATATTCGCTCATAAAGGCTCGCCTGGTTAAAAACTGCCGTTATAGTACGCTGTTTTATACGATCTCAACAGCTAAGTGCCGCCGTGAGCCTATCAAGCAAATTGTAACGGGGGCATCATTACACTGATGCGGTGGTGGACATGCTGAACTAAGCGAGCGGTTACGGCTAAGGCTTGGCTGAATTTAGGATATGTGTGCTTGAAAAAGCGCCTGTTTTACATCGATGCTGAGTTGATAATCAGCGATGCTATCGAGTTGTTGTTTTATGGCCTTTGCCGAATTAGCGAAATCAGCCAGCGCCAGTAATGCTAGTAACCAACCAAAGGGTGTGGTTACGGTTTTGAGCACCCGATGCGCCATACGCATTAAGTGGCTTATAATATTTAAGCTCGCGGCATAAAGCTTAACGCGATAACGATATTGCACGAGATGGTGCTTGATTTGTGCAGGGGTAGCGCTAGGGCTGAGTAAACAATATTGGTCAAAATCATGGTCGTGGCTAAACAGCAAATTAGCGGGTTGGCTAAACTGATACACTGAGTTGCGCAAATAACTGGTGCCTGCGTGCACAATATCGATGGCTTTGACCACGCCAATATAAAATTTTCGGGCCTTTCTGCTGATATAGCGCGCGAGATTAGCAATAAATTCTGTAGTGAACTGCTGCAGTTGTTTCACGGCTCGAAATAACCAGCGGATCACTCGCTTGAGACCATCAAAAATACCGTTGGCCAGCCGAGCAAATTGGTTCTGAAATTCTTTTTTGTGCTGATTGTGCGACAAAATGCTTTGCACGGTATTATTGAGCTGCTTACCTAGATAAATGTCTTTGCTCGGTTCATGAGTTAAAACAGCAAAAGCAGCCATCAGTTGCGCATCTACAGTGTTGCTTTGTTGTTTTGCATGAAGCGCTTCTGACGAATTGTCTTGATAAAAACGACTAATGGCGAGTGTGGTTTTTGACAGCTGGCGCCTTGGTCTGGCACTTCTTTTCGCGCGCAGTCTTTCCCATTCAGTTTGGTCTTGGCCAGGGGTAATATCATAGCCGAGCAGCCATAGTTCGATACGGCTAATGGCCTCAATGTTGTGCTGAAACTCGCGAGTAACTTCAGCAAATAACGCAGCATCGGCAAGCTTAAGGACGATAGCATCATGCTGGTATAGGGCATGCACTAGTGGCTCGGTAAGCGTTAACGATGTCGTACTGAGCAAGCCTAAACGCCCTGCAAATTGCGCAAACTGCGCGATAGCCAAAGCGAATGCGGGGTTGCCTTGTGGCAATAGGATGGTTTTGGTGTGGATGCGATGCTGTTCCCAATCACTAAAAAAGCCCATACTGTAAAGACGGCAATAAATACCCCGTAACAACGCCAGGTTAGGCATGCCGAAGGCAGGAATTAATTGCGCCAATGGCTTGGCCCACACCTGTTGCCAATTTGCGGGCTGTTGCTGATTTTCAAAGCTCACTAAACACTCCAACACCTGCCACGTTTCTGGCCCTGCCCAGCCGTCCACTTCGATGCCGGCTTCTTGTTGTAACTGTTTAATTTTCTTCACCAAGATCAGATCTAAAGTGTTATTGCTGCGATTAACCCGCTTGTCGCCCTCGGCTAAATAACCTAACTCAATTAAACGTGCTCTAACGGCGCGAATATAGGCCGCCGAGTCGGTTTGATTGGGGTTGCTTACCGCCATAACGGGGCTGGGGAGATGTCGCTCATTAACGGCAGCATCGAGCCCCATGCCAAATTGCGCTAAAAAATCTGTTGCTGAATCAGCCATATTAGAGATCTGCGATATCGCCAACGATAGATTTCACAAAATCGATGGTGGCTTTACGCGATTCGGCGCCGGCTTGTACTAAATCAGCATGGGCTAAACGCTGCGCCTCGGTAATATTTGTGTCATAAAAAGCGACAATATCACCATCAATACTGGTTTGGGTGCTGGCGAGTACTTTGACTTTAACCGTGGTATTGCCTTTCGCTTTGGCCATGACATCGGAGAATCGGACTAATTCCGGATCGCTGCCCTCTAATGTGACGGAGCCTTCAAAGGTAATGACATCTAATTTGGATAAGTCTTGTACGGCGTTTGCGAGATTAGACATGGCTTGTTTAAACGTGGACATAAGTGTTCGCCTCTTTTAGCAGTTAGTAAAACAAGATACTGATAGCATGAGTAAAGGTCGTTCCGTAGCGTTGTTGCAAGGTTGCTAAGGCTGTGGTTTTGGGTAATCCAACCTTGTTGATTACTGGGGTATAGCCTGTTGGATTAAAGGGAGAGCGAAACTGCAGCACATCCGGCAGTTCAGTGTTGGCACTTAGCACCATGCAGCCAGAATATTCCTGCCACTGAAAACCGCTTTGCTCAGTAAATTGCTGGTGTTTGGCTTGCGATGCCGCATAAATTTTTTGTAGTTGTGCCATGTTGTTACTCATTTACGCCACCTGCACTAATTCATCGGCTTGATAGGTGCGCGCAGCTTGCATGACTAACCTTGCTTCATCATCACGCCGATGTAATAAACCATCGAGCCCGCGGCCCTGCCATAAGCGTTTCATATTGATGATTTGTTGAGCGATGTCTTGATAGGCTTGGCGTAGAACCAAAGGTTGTATTGCCGCCATCTCACGGCGAGAATCGCCACTGATGCTGGTACCTCTGTTATAAACCAAAGACAATAACGCGCTTTGTGCATCGGGATGCAGCTTTTCGACACCGGGAAAGGTGCGTTGAGTTTTACTGGCATAAAGAGGCAGTGATGCATGGACAAATACATGTTTAGCGGCTGACAGTGGAATAACCAGTGTTTGAACTGAGCTTAGCAAACGCTTTGCGCTGGCGGCTTTGCTGCCGCAAACACGGCGTAATTTAGCGATATCATATGTTGGGAGTAGGGCTGACCAATCGCGTTCAAATTGCGCTGTGCTGGCATACCCTAAATCATAGCCAATACCGATGGTGATACCTGAGTCACCGCCGGGCCAACTGGGATGAATGAGTTTGGCCTGATAGTACTGCTCAGAGCTAATTTCGTGCTGAATCATTAAGTCGATACCCTTTTTAGAAAGGGTGAGGCCTTGTGTAATGGCCGGGGGCGTGGCCGAAATGCTTGTTGCTTGCTCAAGGCGAACATCAATCGGTAGCAAGCGTTTTTCTAAGGCGCTAAGGGTTTGTCCACCCAAAACCCCATCGGGTTCTACACCTAAGTACTGTTGGATCCTTTTCAGTCGTTCCGAGGTGGTGCGATGCATGGCGTCCATCCTGCTGTGTTGTGAAAACCGAGCATAGTAAGTATAGACCGCATTAGCGTGGCAGCAAGTGATCAACCGGTAGTCGGTTAAGTGCACTCAAGAAGTTGCGGCTTAAGCCGCTGCTGCAATTAGAGTCAGCGGCTCATAGAAAGGGTAACTATATGAAGACTGGCGCAAGGTTATGACGCCAGTTCAGCGTGTGTTGGCTAAAACCAGCGCTTTGCGTTGTGATTTGGCTTGATACATGGCAGCATCTCCAGCAGCTAAGAGAGCCTCTAGCGTTTCGGGCACGGTGCTAAACATGGCGTAACCGATACTCGCCGATACCGAAAAGTGTTGCTGATGCAGGCTAATAGTAAATTGTTGAAAATGTTTTTGTAATTCATCGAGTTTGGCAACGATTTCGTGCTGTGATCTAAAGCAGGCCAGGGCAACAAATTCATCACCCCCGATGCGTGCTACGGCGTCTTCCATGCGCATTTGGCTTTGCAAATAACGGGCAATCTCTTTTAAGGCTGTGTCACCAACGTGATGGCCATAGGTGTCATTGAGCTGTTTGAAGCTATCAACATCAATATAAAAAATGCCCAGTAAGTCTCCATTTTGGCGTTGATAATCCATTAAATGTTGGGCTTTTAAGCTAAAACCTCGGCGATTTAATATGTTACACAACATATCAATATTCGCTTCGTTTTCAGCACGTTCTTTTGCCATAGCAATGCGGCCGATACGTCGTGACACGGCTATGGCTAACATCAGGCTTTCAACCGCAAAGGCAATAATGAAACCATAGCGCTGCACAAAGATATTGCTGTCTAATAATACAATCCGAAAGATCATACTAATGAGCACAATACTAAGGGCGCAGAACACCAAACCTGCCTCACTCACTCGTCGTTGCCATTGCCACAGCGCGCTGGCAAAAATAGCGGCGACCAATGCCAAGGTACCATAGCTCATCAACATAGCGGCGGCGGTGGCCGACGGATGGTTTTCAATGACCATTCTAAGCAAGCAACTGAACAAGACGATCAGAGACATGGTTTTAAAAATGAGGCTCGTTCTTGGAAAGTCAGTGTTCACTTTCAAAATTTCGCACATAAACCAAGTGGCACTGACCACCGTTAAACCAATACTGAGTAAATAGGCGAGATGGATTTCTCTTAATAGATGGCTGGCAATATACAAAAATAACTGGCCTTCCTGCAGCAAGATAAAACTGGTGATACAAAAGATGTAGGCGCTGTAAAGTTTTAACGCCTTGTCGGGTACTTTACGGCTGATTATCAGCACATAGAGCATTAACGTAAAACTTAAACCGTAAAATAAGCCCATAATAAGATTATGTTTTTGGCTAGACAGCATAAAGTCTGTCAGCGGTTGCCATTGAAAGCGTGGGTTGTGCGCAAATTTGGAATCTATGCTAAGTAACGCCGAAAACTCGCCTTGATCAATTTGAAATGTCACTTCACCTGATGGGATCGGTGATTGCGTTATGCCGGCCTGCTGCCAGCTAAAGCGGTTTAAACCATGTCGCTGAAATGAAAACACACCCGGCTGATTAAGGTCACATCGCAGAGTAAATTGATTAAGGCCTGGGGTGAGTTTAATGCTCGATTTTTCAGCTGCGGTTAACACTTCTGCCATAGGCGAGTCGTGAGAGACTAATGAGCATGATTCTGCAGCGACTGCCCTGCTCGAATGAGTCAATAATACCAGGAGCAATGCCCAAAAAAGCGGCGTAAAAACAGACATTTGTTTAGCTGACATCAGTTCTATCCTATGAACAAAAAAGCATAACACGCCAATTAATCACCAGATTAATCAAACATTTTATGGAACGCGTGGTCAGAGCCGATAAAGGCCAAGCCAGTTTAACATTTTTTACTGTTTTTATAACGGTAATGGCTGCCCAACTTAGCCGCAGTAAAGATAGGGCGGTTATAACAGAGATTGAGCTATCCGTGTTTATTCGCGATACGACTGAAAATGTGGTAAGTACTTTCTTGATACTACTGACAGCGCATGACGGTTAAGCTAGGCTAAAGCAATCAATTAATGTGCACGAGCAAATGGAGTTTACGATGCAAAGCGATTTGCACCAAAGCTAGTGCAACAGTGAGGTTTTATGGCTCAGACCGAGCAGCCCAATTTTAATGCAACAACTGCAACTGAGGTGATACGTAGACACAATATTGCCATTCATGGCGAAGGTGAGCAAACGCTGGTGTTTGGGCATGGTTTTGGTTGTGATCAAGATATTTGGCAGCATGTTACCCCGGCCTTTTACGCGCAGTATCGTGTGGTGCTATTTGATTATATCGGCTGTGGTAAATCAGATCTTGGGGCTTATAACAAGAAACGTTATAACCATTTGCAAGCTTATGCGGATGATTTACTGCAGTTATGCCAAAGCTTACAGTTAAACAACATTATTTTTGTGGGGCATTCGGTCAGTGGTGCGATTGCGCTATTAGCGTCGATAAAGCAGCCTACATTATTTAAAAAAATCATCGCTATTGGTCCTTCGCCACGCTATTTAAATGACCCACCAGCTTATTTTGGTGGCTTTGAAGCCAGTGACATCGCCGGTATGCTAGCGATGATGGAGTTAAACTATTTCGAATGGTCTAACTATTTGGCGCCAAAGGTCATAGGGCAAACAGATGATGCTAAAAGCGTCGATGAGCTGAAACTCAGCTTTATGCGCTCCGATCCGGTAATTTCGTTACAGTTTGCCAACGTGACCTTTTACTGTGATATTCGGCCGCAATTGCCAGCCGTATCAGTGCCAGTGACGATTCTGTATTGTCTTGAAGATATTATTGTTCCCGTGCAGGTTATTGAGTATCTGCAGCAGCATATTCCGAATGCCAAAATTATGGAGTTAGCGGCATCTGGGCATTATCCACAATTGATTAACCCTGGTGCTGTTATTGCTGCCATTCGTAAGGAAATCAGTAGTGAGTGTTAGTCTCGAGCTGGCATCGTTGCCTTGCGGCATTATGCTGCTGGACCAAAAAAATACCATCCAACAAGTTAATGCGCTGTTTTGTGATTGGCTGGGTTATCCGCAGCAACAGTTGTTGCATAATACGGTAACCCGAGTCTTTACCCCGGCTACTAAGTTAGTCTATCTCGGGCATATACTGCCCACGTTACAAACCAACGGGCAGATTGAAGAAAAATTGATCATATTAAAACAGGCCAATGGTCACGATTTACCTGTAATGGTCAACGCCCAACGCGTGCAACAGCAGGATCAGGATTATTATGTATTTGTCGTGCTGCGCATGTTACGCCGGCAGCTTATTGAAGAACAATTACTCACCGAACGACGCAAAGCTGAACAAGCGAATGCAGAAAAAGATGATCTTAATCAGCAGTTGCAGTTAGCGCAAAGTGAATTGCTGGCGAAGCATCAAGAGCTACTTATACTGAATTCGGGCTTAGAAACGCTGTCGGTGACGGATGCGTTAACTGGGTTATTTAATCGACGGTATTATGAGGCGCAACTGGATCTATTGCTTGCCCAATATCAACGTAACCAGCAGCAATTTGCTTTAATTTTAGTGGATATCGATTTTTTTAAAACCATCAATGATATTCACGGTCATGCGATGGGCGATACCGTGTTGCAAGCCTTGTCGCAACAACTGCGCCAGCATATTCGCGAAATTGATATTTTGGTACGCATTGGTGGCGAAGAGTTTGCCATTTTATTGCCCGACACCGATCTGGCTGCCGCTCGCATTGCTGCAGAACGACATCGCAGCAGTATTGAACAAATCAGTGGTTTTGCCTTTACCATCACCGCCAGTTTTGGCATTGCCTTAGTGGCTGACGCGGATACCAAAAAGAGTATTTACCAACGCGCAGATAGTGCACTGTACCATGCTAAAACGCATGGTCGTAATCGCGTAAGTACAGAGCACGATCAGTAACAATATTATGCGCTGGCTATTGGCTTAGTTGTGAGCTGATGAACCGACCGGCATCCTCGATATGCCCACTGCGCTGTTCTGCAAGGTGAATGAGCAACGCGGTTGTGCGGTATTGTTAGTAACGCATGATTTTTGCTTGTCGGCGTCGTGCCAGCGATAGCGTTAATCAAGCAGAGCTAACTTAAAAGCCTTAAAACGCCCTGATAAATCAGGTTATTTAAGGCTTAAATCACTTAGGATATTCAGGTGCCCTTATCGTTTTTAGCTTAGGGAATTTTACAGGTTTTAATGCCAATCAAACTGTAAAGTGGGCAAAAGTTAAATAAACCGGTGGCTAGTGGCACCACACCAATCCAACCCCAAACACCAATATAACCGGTTGCCGCGAGCGCAATCAGCAATATCCCAGCGATAATTCTCAGTGTTTTATCCAGCGAGCCTACGTTTGCTTTCATTTGTTACTCCGTTATATTAAGGATCCTGAATATAAACAATAGTCTTTATTCAAAGTCATGTCGGTGAATCACTACAAAATTTTTTTATCTGCTTTGAAGCGTCAACAAGCTCTAGCGTGACGTCAATCTTCATAAAGGTGCTACAGACGCTTTTTAAGTGTAAAGGCACCGCGAAGTTCGCCAATCTCAAAGCCAGTAGCTAAATCTGCTGGATAATGTTCTTGGATTGTTTGAAGTACCGCCTCAGTAATCATATTACCGTGACAAGCTTGGCAAACTGGCTCGAGCATAATCGGTTGCATGTAACGAAATGATGAACCTTCGCCTTTGTTAACTATTTCAGCATGTTGTAGCTCAGTTGCATCAGCGCCTGCAGCTAAGGCAGTGATATAGCTTTGTAAGATATTATGCTCCCACGGATCGGCAATATTTGCGCTGTTACGAACGCGTAAGCTGGTGCGGCCTACTTCCCAGCCGTCAGTAGACCATTTTGCGGCGATCATCGGTGCTTGTTCTTGGCAAACCGCAACGCCGGCAGACAGACCCCCTTGCTTAATGGCAGAGCCGAGCGCACTTTTGAGTTCCGTCGCAAAACCTTTAATGCGGGTTTGAGCGTCGAGTTTTAGGCTATCAAGGTTATGATCGTTAGCAACAGCATTAGCCATCTGACTTAAACCACACAATAAAAGTAATAAAAAAATACGCATAGTTCTTCCATTAATTGGCAGTGGGTAAAAATTATTTAAGTTGATTTTTTTGATGACGATCTTGCGGTAAATCGTCACGATAACTTGGTGTTGCCAGCCATTCGTGACCTTTTAACATGGCATACCAATACAGTGGTGGGAGCATTTTTTCTTTTAAAAACCATGATAGAGCGGAGGGTTTTGTGCCATCGACTAACCACTTAGGAAAGGTAGGTTCTACTTTGCCACCATAAAGAAACTCAGCTAGCACAATTTTGCCACGTTCTACCGTTAGTGGACATGAACCATAGCCATCATAAACAGCTTGCATGGGTTTGTTGGTTAGCAGTTTTATGAGGTTTTCTGCTACCACGGGAGCTTGCTTACGCACCGCAGCGGCGGTTTTAGCATTAGGGGTGTTGGCGCAATCACCCAGAGCAAATACATTTGGCCATTGTTGATGTTGCAAGGTATCTGGAAAAACATTCATCCAGCCGGCGTTGTCTGCTAACAGGCTTTGGCGTAATACATCGGGTGCTACTTGCGGCGGTGTTACATGCAACATATCGAAGTGTTTTTCAATGTCTTTACTACTGCCATCTGCTTGTATTTGTTTGAAGTATGCGGTTTGGCTTGAGGCATCAAGCGCGATTAAATTCGTTTGAAGGTTTAAATTGATAGCGTATTTTTCAATGTATTGTTGTAAAGCAGGCACATAGTCTGCTACACCAAATATCGCCGCGCCAGCACTACAAAAATGCACGTTGATATTTTTTAAGACGTGATTGCGTAGCCAATGATCGCAGGATAAATACATGGCTTTTTGTGGCGCACCGGCACATTTTATCGGCATCGGTGGTTGAGTAAATATGGCTGTACCTTGTTGCAGTTGCTGAACTAACTGCCAAGTATAAGGCGCTAAGCCCGGTGCATAATTGGATGTAACCCCGTGTTGACCTAAGTTGTCAGCTAGCCCTGGGATGGCAGACCAATCTAATTTTAAACCCATGGCAACAACCAGTGCACGATAAGACAAGGTCGAATTATCTTGTAGTACAACCTGATTAAGCTCCGGCTGAAAACTTGCTGCAGCACTCTTATACCAAGTGACGGCAGCCGGTATCAAATCTGCCATGTTTTTCACGGTTCTTGCTTGCTTAAAAACTCCACCGCCGACTAAGGTCCAGCCAGGTTGATAATAATGTTGATCACTTGGTTCAGCTAGCGCGATTTTGAGGGAAGGTTGTCGTTTTAGTAAGCTAGCAATGGTAGCTAACCCTGCAGCGCCACCGCCAATCACTACAACATCATAGTTTTTGGTTCTAGTTGTGTTGTCTGTGTTCATCATATCTCCAAGCTGGTGACATGAGCACCAGAGTATTATGTCGGCAAGTTATTCCAATTTGGAATATCTTATGCAAATAAAGAATAATCTAATATAGTGGTTGCATGTCCGTTGTGCAAGTTGAAATTAGCTTACCGATTAAATTTAAATTATTTTAAAAAGTGACCGTATGTTATTAAAAGTCATCAAACAAGACATGCCATTTTAAGCGAAATACATTTTGACAAGTTACAGTGCAAGTTCTGTGTCAGTGTGGGCAAAGCTGAGTGTTACTATTGCATAGTTAAAGCCTTAACTTAGCTATATATCGGGATGTTTTATTGTTGAGGTCTCCAAGCAACACCTTCTGGGATCTTATAGCTCCAGGGTAAACCAGAATTACGCCAGCCATCTACCTTACGTACACCTTTCGATAAGCCTGTTTTTTCAGTCGTGCCTTCAAAGCCATCGCTGACTGACCATACTTTACTGTAACCATAAACGGCTAATCTATCTGCGGCAGGAGCGCTTCGCGTTGAACCACTGCGACACATCATGATGATATTGGCATCTTTAGCCACGCCAAGTTGATTCAGTTTTTGTAACAGTTCTTGATCAAAATGAAGGTTAGGGCGCATCGCCCATGATTGTGCTTGTTCATTCCATAAACTGACATCGGTTAGTTGAAATGGCACATGCACTTTGGTCGCTTGAGCAAAACCAGTAAATTTAATTTCTACCGGATCTCTGACATCCACCAATATGGCTTTGGGATCATTTTCTAAAAGTTGATAGGCCTCTTTCGCGGTGAGATAAAGCCCTAATTGGCTTTTGGTTAAATCTACTTGTTCTACAGGCGTTGTCGAGTCTTGCGCTAGAGACGGTGCATTAAAAAATAACATGCTTAATGCTATGGGTAGCACTAACCAAGAGTGAAAAGACATTGTGTTCTCCTGCGTTGTTAAATAAAAAATATTTAATCGTATTTTGTGTGCTTAGCTTGAGTGTAGTATTTTGTGCTCAAATTGCGCGATATCTTTAAAATCGCTTGGTTTATGATGGAGCAGCAACAGCACGAATCGACCTTGCAGCCAAGGTAAAATATTTTGCCAAATCCGCTTAGCCATTGTGCTATCTAAGCCGTTAAAAGGCTCATCTAAAATAATCAGCATAGGATTGTGCAGTATTAAGCGGGCAAGGGTCAGCCGTCTTGCTTGACCACCCGAAAGATTCTGGCCTACATCACCCAGCCATGTATCTAAACCTTGGCTAAGTGTTCTTGCCCACTCGTCTAATTCAACTAAGCGTAATACTTGCCAAAGATCAGCGTCAGTCAATGGTGCTAAGCCAAGCTGCAGGTTGTAACGCAATGTGTCGGCAAAAATGGCGTTCTGTTGTTCTAAATAAGCAACAGCCTGACGATATGGCTGTGTTTCAGCAGCTGTTAGGTCAGTTTGGTTAATACTAAGCGTAATGTGTGGTGACGTGTGCTCAGCCGCTAACGCTGCGGCAACCGTCGACTTACCTGATCCTGAGACGCCAGTGAGCAATAACCACGGCTGTTGTTTGGTGAGACGCAGTGATAATGGGTGTAACTTGCTACTCGTTATCTGCGGGTGGTTAAAAATTTCACACTGTATGCAAGACACTTGTTTAGTTAAGGGGCTCAGAGGCGCAGGTGTTTGCGCAAAGCCAGCTAGGCGTTTGGCTGCATAAACGGTCTTACCGAGGTGGCTAAATTGCAGTGGTAAACCCGTCAGCAATTCAGCTACACCAAGCCAGCCAAGTAAAAACATCACGGCAAGTGGCCCAGTTAGTGTTCCGGCAACAAAAGCGACCAGTACACTGAGTAATAATGCTGCAAAAACGACAGCTTGCATCGTATTAACGCCAAGCTGTAAACGGGCTTGCATCAGTTGGAGACGACTTTCCAATTGATAAATATGCTCAATGCTTTTGAGTAAAGGTTGTTGATTAAACGCGGTAGTTTTGCTGGCATAAAGTTCCGCTAAACCATCAATGTGAGCAACCACTTCGGCGCGAGTGTCTGTAAACTGTTGAGCAAGCTCGCGGCCTGTGGTTACGTTGGCGTTGCCAAACAACCTAAGTGCAATCGCCATAAATAACAGTAATAAGCCAAGCGTAAATAGCGAAAAACTGGGCAGCCAAATTGCTAATATTCCGAAAAAAAATACCGAGGCTATTACGCTTATTATGGGGGGCAATAGCAAGCGCAGATAAAGATTATCCAGTGAGTCTAACTCTGCGGTTAGTCGGCTTAACCAATCCGTGTCGGAAAAATGTTTACTCGTTGATCGGGGTAATTGCTGTAAGCCTTTAAATAACACTACTCGACTTTTAGCCAGTTGCCGTAATACGGTGTCGTGGTTATACAGCCTTTCAAAATAGCGGCTGACGGTACGGCTGAGAGCGAAAAAGCGAATGCCGCCACCTGGCAAATAAATATCTAACATAAATATGCCTCCAAGCAGCAGTGCCGCACCGGCTACCGCGGTTGCCGTGATAAACCAGCCGGATAAAGCGAGTAATGCGATACCTGATAGCGCAGTCGCTATAGCGAGTAAGGCGCCCAACACTAAGCGATGTTTATTTTGTTGCAGAAAAATATCGAGCCAAAAACGGAGCGCTTGCAGATTTTTATGAGATGGCATCTGTTACCTCTAGCAACTCCAGATGCTGATCCGCGAGTGCTTGTAGTTTGCTATCGTGGCTTACAATAACAAGCGTGCAAGTGAGTTTAAGTGTATGCAAGGCTTGAATAACATAGCGTCGGCTTTCCAGATCAAGGCTAGAGGTTGGTTCGTCTAACAGCATAAGGCCATAGGGTACAAGAAAGGCTCTGGCTAAAGCGATACGTTGTAATTGCCCACCCGATAAACCCTCACCTCTCTCTGAAATAAGTTGATCAAGTGCTGATACGGTTGGACATAGTTTGGCTAACCCAACGTTGTTAAGGGCGTTAAGTAAAGCGGCATCGTTAACGGGCCCGCTTAGAAGTTGAAGATTCTGTCTAATTGAGCCATTTACTACCCAAGGACGCTGCGCCATATAATAAATACAGACCTGTGACGGTGAAACTTGGTTAAATTGGACTTTACCTGCTGCAACCGGGATTAACCCCGCGAGTGTTTTTAATAACGTGGTTTTACCAACACCCGATGGACCAGTAATCAATAAGCATTGCTGCGGTTCGACATAAAAGTTCAAGTTTGTTGCTAGTGATTGGCCAGAGGGGTTTTTAATGGTTAAGTTTGTAACGTCTAAGGCCCCGACCATGGCTGTTGCGCTTGGTGTTGGCACTTCTGTTGTGATGTTTATAATGTTAGAGATTTCGGTTGCCGCAGCTAAAGCGCTGGCTTTGTCATGATAAGACTGCGCGAATTGACGGATCGGTTGAAAGAACTCTGGGGCCAGCGCCAAAATAAATAACCCGGTGCTCAGCGTTAATTGCGGTGCAGGTCCAAAATCAATGGCTCCGAATAAAGCAAAACCGATATAAATGGCCACAGCAGCAATCGCGACACTGCTAAAAAACTCTAATACTGCTGACGACAAAAAAGCGACTTTTAAGGTTTGCATAATGAGTCGGCGATAACTTTGACTGCGTGCTGCTACTTCATCTTGTACTTGTGCGGCCGCGCCTAGACGTGCAATGAGCGCGATTTTTTTTAGGCGGTCAAGAAAATGCCCCGCTAATCGTTGGCGCTGAAGTAAATGACGTTGGTTGATTTGCTCTGCACCCATGCCAATTAGTGACATAAAAAGCGGAATGAGTGGTGCGCTAAACAACAATAATAAGCCGACTAACCAATCAGTCCAACTAATAGCAAGTAAGATGCACAGAGGTGACAGCAATAATAATTGCTGCTGTGGCCAGTAGCGGGCGTAATAGCCGTCTAAGGCATCAACATCTTCAAGTAAATGACTGGCATAAACACTGGGCGAGCGCTGTAATTGCGAGATGCCAACAATTTGCCATGCCAACAACATTTTTTGGCGTAATGTTTTTTTAATACGGCTACTCGCGTCTTGGGCTAAGCGCTCTTGCCAGAAAAGCAATTGGTTGCGCAGCAGCCATAATAAAGTGATGCCCAAGATCGAGATAACGAGTTTGCGGTCTGCTGTGATGGTATTTTGAATAATCAGTTGATCAATGAGCCACGCGGCTAAAAACCAAATAATCACTAGCAAGACTGTGGCGATAACTCCAGCAAACACGCTTAACCACAAACGTGTTTGTTGTTGTTTTCGCAAAGCGATCAGCAGTGCTGATCCCTTCGCGGTAAGGTTACGAGCCTCAACACCTGACTCTTCAGCTAAGGAGTCAGCTAACGTCTTAGTCACTTAATGATATCCACCTTGTTTAACTTTCCCGCGGAAGACCCAGTAAGTCCAAGCTGTGTAGGTTAAGACTAGCGGGATAACAAATAAGAAACCAATTAACAAGAACAACTGTGACTCAAACGCTGATGCGGCATCCCACAAGGTGTAATCTGGCGGCACCATGTAGGGCCATTTGCTGGCGAGTAAACCCAGATAGGTAAACAGAAATAAGCCCATGGTCGCGACAAAAGGGGTGCCTTCTTTTTGCTTGCGCAGAGCTTGAAAAACCACCCAAGCACAATATAGCGCTAAGAGGGGTAACAGCCACAGTAACGAGATACTATCAAACCAGCGAGACATGACGCGTGGGTCAACAAAAGGGGTGTACACGCTGATAATAGCAAACACCACGAGGACTGCTAATAACAAGCGCGGGGCGATTTTATAGGCCCACTGCTGTACTTCTCCTTCAGATTTCATAATTAACCAAGTGGCGCCAAGTAGGGCATAACCTGCGACTAAGCCAATGCCAGTAATGACGGTAAAGGGCGTTAACCAATCAAGCGCGCCGCCAACATAGCGGAAGTTTTCTGTTTTGAAGCCTTGAATATAGGCACCGACTACAGCGCCTTGGGCAAAGGAGGCGACAATCGAGCCACCGGCGAAGGCCCAATTCCATAGGTAGCGTGAGGTTTTGGCTTTAAAGCGAAATTCGAACGCGACGCCCCGGAAAATCAGGCCGGCGAGGAGCAGAAAAACGCCGATGTATAACGCGGGCAGAAACACTGAGTAAACCAGCGGGAAGGCGGCTAATAAGCCTGCGCCCCCTAAAACGAGCCATGTCTCGTTACCATCCCACACGGGCGCGACGGAGTTCATCATGACATCACGATGATGCTCGCTGGGTGCGAAAGGAAATAAAATACCTTGGCCTAAATCAAAGCCGTCCATGAGCACGTACATCATGACACCAAAGGCGATAATGCCGGCCCATATTAAAGTTAAATCAAAGGGTTGTGCCATTAGTTATCTCCTTCTAATCCGGCGTGCGCGGCTGAGAAGGGGCGTTTAGGCCGTTCAATCTCATCCATTTCATGTGGGGCATTGGCTTTTTCTAAACCGCCTCTAAACACTTTCAATAAGTAATAGACCCCTGCGCTAAACACTAAGCTATAGACCACGATATAGCCAATTAAGGTAAATAAGGCCATACCGCCGGTTAATGAGGGGGTTAAACCTTGCGCGTGGGTCATTTGGCCATAAATCAACCAAGGGGCTCGGCCTGTTTCGGTAACAACCCAGCCAGCCAGCACCGCTAAAAAGGGTGTAATACTCATCAAGCGCAGTGTTTGTAAGAAGGCGCGTGATTGATGGTATTGCCCTTTGTAGCGCAATATAAAGCCCCATACGCCGACACCAATCATCAGCACACCTAAGCCGACCATAACTCGGAAGGCCCAAAACACAATAAAGACAGGCGGTTGTTCAGCTAAGGGGACTTCGTTTAAGCCGGGTAAGGTGCCATTCCAATCATGGGTTAGGATAAAGCTGGCAAGCTTTGGAATACCGATTTCAAAGCGATTCTCTTGGGCGTCTTGGTCTGGTAGGGCGAACAACAGTAGGGGTGCGCCTTCACGGGTGGTCCAGTTGCCCTCCATCGCGGCCACTTTCATCGGTTGATGCTTCAGGGTATTCAAGCCGTGGAAATCACCGACGACAGCTTGAATAGGGGCGAGTAACAGGAGTACCCACAATGAGATAGACAAGGCTTTACGGTTGGCGTCAACTTCACGTTTTTGAATTAAGAACCAAGCACTGACACCGGCAACGACGAGCGTGGCGGTTAAAAAAGAGGCTAAGGCCATGTGCATAAAGCGATAGGCAAACGAGGCGGTAAAGAGCGCATCACTCCAAGAGACAACATGGTACATCCCATCACGTAGCACGAGGCCGTCTGGGGTTTGCATAAGAGAGTTGGCTGATAAAATCCAGAATGAAGAAATAAAGGTGCCGGTGGCAACCATAATAGCGGCGAATAAATGCACGCCTTGGGGGACTTTATCGCGGCCAAAGAGTAGTACGCCTAGAAACGCCGCTTCGAGGAAAAAGGCGGTGACCACTTCATAACTGAGCACGGGGCCGAGGAAATTGGCGGTGGCGTAGGCGAAGTTGCTCCAGTTGGTACCGAACTGAAATGACATGACGATCCCGGAGACCACGCCCATGCCAAAGACAACCGCGAACACTTGGATCCAAAATTTGGATAAGCGTTGCCACATCGGGTTACCGGTTTTGTATGATAAGGTTTCTAACACAGCAATAGTACTGGCAAGGCCAATAGTAAAGACTGGGAAGATCGCGTGGAAACATACAACAAAGGCAAATTGTATGCGCGAGAGTAACAGCGGGTCGAGTTCCATAGATTGCTCCAGTGCAACCAAAAACGGTTAACGTGCCGTTTGGTTGGCGTTTGCGTGTTGTTTCATAATAAGTATTTGGATGAACTTTTTAACGATGGGCAGCACCATTAACAGTGTTGGAAAGGCGATTAACCATGACCAAAGCCATGCTGACATCCAACCGACTAGCGTTATATCGTTAAAGCCTAGTGCTTTAAGGGTACTGACCAACGAGATCACGAAAGTCATCAGTATAGATAAAATGAGCGGCATTAAAACTTTTTCAATTAGAGAAATCTTAATTTGGATCATGGTTTTCTCAAAAAAAGCGATGTCAGCAGAGGCTGACATCAAAGGTTAATTACAATGATTTTTTACTGAAGTACCAGTCGATGTACTGGTAACCTTGATCTTTACGTATATCAGCCTCTGCCATAGTTGCTGGCGGTGGCACAATAACATCATCACCAGGTTGCCAATTTTCAGGAGTCGCGACCTTGTGTTCATCGCTAGTTTGTAATGCCCGTAACACTCTTAAAAACTCATCAATGCTGCGACCATTACTCATTGGGTAATACACCATGGCACGTAAAATACCATTTGGATCAATAATAAATGTGGCTCGTACCGCAGCCGTATCACTCGCACCTGGCTGAATCATGCCGTATGCTTTGGCGACAGCCATCGACAAGTCCGCAATAATTGGAAAGGTAATTTTTACCCCAAAGTTTTCTTCAATACTCCGAGCCCAAGCAATATGTGAATGCACACTATCAATCGATAGACCTAAAAGCTCACAATTTAATGCAGCAAATTGATCAGCGCGTGTAGCAAAACCCATAAATTCAGTAGTACACACTGGCGTAAAATCTGCTGGGTGTGAAAATAATACTAACCATTTACCTTTATAGTCTTCTAAGGTCTTCATGCCATGAGTGGTTTTGGCATTAAAGGCCGGCGCTGGCATGTTGAGTTGCGGGAAGCTAACCCTTTGTTCAGTCATAATAAGATCCTTGTGAGTTTATCTTCATTACATTAGACATTAATGTTATATCAATATAGTATATGCTTATAACAAATAGAAATAAATAAAATTGATTGAATTAATCATAAAAAATGATTGGTCACAGCAAACTTAGGTTGTACCTAAAATATATGGTTTGAAATTTTTATTTTTAACTTTTTGCTCTCCTTATATTTACATTTTGGTTTTGGTTGTTTCGCGACAATCTTAATAATTGATTAAGTTTTCGCGTTTATTATTTCGCTTGCTTTGTTAAGTAGAAGAGACGATATGCCCAAATTAAGTTGGTTGATTCGTTTTAGTGGGCCTTATTTGTCTTTGCTGGCATTACTGATTGGCGGTTTGTTGTTATTGTCCATAAATCGTTTGGGTTTGGTGTTCTGGCAGTATCAGCGCGTTTTAGCAACCGGTGAGCTAAGCCAGATTCTGCTGCAAGGTGTCAGTGCATAAGCACCTTTGTTCGGGCGCGATTTTAGTCGTGATGCTTCTACGCTAGGCAGGACTTTATTGCAATTTGATCAGTATTTTGCGCCGTTACAGCAAAAGCCAGATGGCAGCCCGAACATCACCATTTTAAAGCCCGATGGTCAGGCGGTGAGCGGGTATTATGATTTTGCACAAAAGCGGCTGACACTCAGCGATAGCGAAGTGACGGCAAAAACTAAAAACCAAGCGTTAGCTGAAGTGTTATTACCTTCTTGGTTGTATCGCGAGCAGCGCTAACGACTGAAGCTGGCTTTGGAGTGAAATTGAAATGCACGCTTTGCTCAAATGATGAATTAACAAGGAAGGATGCATAGAGGTGCTCTCATGAAGATTGTCAAACCGTTATTGGGTTGTTGTGTTGCGTTGTTGGTGATGTTGCCATGTCATGGTATTGCGCAAATGCTGTCAACAGAGTTGCAGCCGGTGTCTTCGTTAAGTCAATTAACGGATGCTGCTGAACAAAGGTTACAGCGTCAAGCACTGCATCAACCTGCGCCTTGGATCTCAACGTGGCTGGCGGATGCGCCGGTGCTATCTGCAGGGTTGCTGAACAGCAGAAGTAAAGGTGGCAGTGATGAGATCGAGTTAGCGCTTAATCTCCCCTTAAAAAGTCCTAGCCGAGTGCGCTTAGACGAAGATGTATTAGATAATCAACAACGCCTGACAGCCAGTTTACTGGCATATCGTCGTTGGTTTGCCAGTGGCTTAGTTCGCGATACGGTATGGCAAATCGTATTAGAACGCAAAAGACAGCAGCTCTTAACCGAGCAATTGGATATTTATCAGCACTTTATCGAAAAATTGCGTAGCCCAGGGCAAGCAAGTGAAATGCAAAGTTATCATCAATACTTGTATCAACAAGGTGCGACAGAGCTGGCATTAGAACAGTTAGATAGCGCTGCCAGATTACTGATTGCGCAGCAACAGCTACAGCAGTTAACAGGGCAGGCTAACTTGCCTAATATGACTGCAGAAGAGCCCACGGCTGATTTTCAGTTAGTACAGCATCCTCGTTTACAGTTGCTGTTACTGCAAGAGCAACAGTTGCAATTACAGCAACAAGCAAATTCTCCAGCCAATAGCGCTTGGCAATTAACCACACGGGTAAAACGTGTTAACAATGCTGAGCAAAACGATAATCAGATAGGTCTGCAGCTGGATATTCCTTTAACAATTGGCGAGCAATCAAACCAGTTGGCGAATAGTACTTTTCAGTTGGACTATCAGCAATGGCTCAATGATTACAGTGATTCACAGCGGGAAATTGAACAGCAGCACAGCGCCGCACGAACCGAGCTAAAGACGCAACAAGCGCAGTTAGCCCTTTTAAAAAATGACGACGCCTTGCGCCGGCAAGCAAAAGCCAGTTTGTTGTTATTACTAGAGCGCCAAGAAATTAACGCTGATGTGGCACAGCAGCGGCTGCAGCAACTGTTGCAAGCCGAGTTGCAACTTGTGCTCTTAGAAATTCAAGTACAAGCCAGTATCGCCAAATTAAATCAAACTGCCGGAGTGATGTTATGAATGTATTTTTCAAAGGATGTCAAAGGGCAGCCATCGGTGTGTTATTGGTACTTAGTGGGCAAAGTGTTGCCCAATCAGAACCTGCAGAAGTAACCATTTCAGCGTTAGGGGCATTAAACTTGCGTTATGCAGAGGTGAGCCTTGCTAGCGATTTCGCGGGGCAGCCTTTGTTGGCGCAAGCCAGTGCTTACACTGGCAGTGCTCGGCCGGTTGGTCGAATGATTGAAAGCGCTGAGATGACATGGTTAGCGCAGCCCGGCAGCGTGGTCGAGGCTGGCCAGCCGGTAATGCAGTTAGCCGGAAGCGAAGTGCATCATTTTTTAACAGAATATGATGCGCGTAAAAGTTATTTTCAGTTAGTTAAAAAGCGTTATGACGATAATCAACAGTTGTTCAAACAAAAAGCCATTGGAGCCAGTGCATGGCAAGAAATTAGCTTGGCTTATCAGGCTGCAATGCTGGAGTTTGAACATTTAGATCATTTTTATGAACGGATTAGCCAAGTAAGTGCTGATCATTCAAGTATTATCCTCACCGCGCCAATCGCCGGTTTAGTGTTAAGTGCTGATGCGTCGGAGCCTGTGTTATTTAGCATCTTGGATCAGGCACAGCTGCGCTTAACAGGAACCTTAGTCGAGCAACCTTTTCAACCCAGTGCGATACGTTTTGAAAATTGTCAGCTGGCAATTGAGCGCTTTGAAGCGGTAAGCGAAGGCTTTGCGCGCCGCTGGTGGACGGCACCCGTGGCGAGTGAATCGGCTTGCCAACTTAATTGGCAGCAACAACTTAATGTTACGCCAGTTTATGCGCAGGCGGTATATCGTGTCCCCACTAGCGCTATCGTTCGTCATCATAGTCAGCAGCATCTTTGGTTAAAAAGTGCTAACAGCTTGCGTTTGGTGCCAGTGTCAATTTTAGGCAAAGACGCAGGCGCTTTTTGGGTGCAGAGTGAAGCGTTAGCCCCGGCAGATCAGGTACTAATTCAATCAGTAAGTGCGGTATATGGCCATTACTTAGGTTTAGGAGGCGAATGAGTATGGCCGCATTATTACGTTTTATTTTAACGCAAAAGCTCTTTGTGCTGGCGCTTACTGTGCTTGTGATTGCGCTTGCGGTGCAAGCGTGGCAGCGCTTGCCGATAGACGCTTTTCCCGATATTTCGCCAACACAGGTCAAGTTGATCATTCGTGCACCCGGCATGACGACAGCCGAAGTTGAGGCGCAAATTACCCAGCCGATAGAAACTGAGTTGCTAGGGATCCCTGATCAAAGTATCTTGCGCTCGACCACCAAATACGGCATTACCTCTATAACTATCGATTTTACTGAAGGTACTGATATTTACTGGGCCCGGCAACAGGTTAGCGAACGTCTAGCTGGGGTTTGGGGCAGCTTACCAGATATCGCTGAAGGTGGGCTGGCGCCAATGAGTACTCCGCTGAGCGAAATTTTTATGTTCAGCTATAACAATCCTAATTTATCGTTAACTGAGCGGCGGCATGTTTTAGATTGGCAGATCCGACCGCTGCTGCGCACTGTGCCTGGCGTTGCCGAAGTGGCAACGATGGGGGGGTATGTACAAACCTATGAATTTAATCCAGATTTAGTGCGTTTACAGCAAGCTGGAATAAGCTTAGAGCATTTAATTAGCTGGTTACAACTGCAGCATATGAATGGCAGTGTTGGCCGAATTAATAGCGGTACCAATACCTTAGTTATTCGCACCGAGGGCAAACTAACTGATGCTTTTGATTTAAGCCAACTCACCATTGCGGATGCGAATGGCAATCCGATTACCCTCGCGCAATTAGGCGAAGTGAGCTTAGGGCATTTAGCGCGTTTTGGTGGTGTGACGCATAATGGCAAAGAAACCGCACAAGCGATGATTATCGCCCTGAAAGGGGCGAATACCAGTGAGGTCGTGGCCGCGGTCAAAGCTAAATTGGATCAAATTAGTATGACCTTGCCAGAGGGGAGTGAGCTCAATGTGTTTTATGACCGTGCGACCTTAATTGAAACGGCGGTGAGTACCATTCTTGAAGCTTTGTTTGCCGCGGTATTGCTGGTCATTGTGGTGCTATTTATCTTTTTGGCAGATGTTAGGGCGGCCTTAGTGGTTGCCGTCGCGATCCCTTTGGCTGTGGCGATCACTTTTTTAGCCATGGATCAGGTTGGGTTAACCGCAAATTTAATGTCTTTAGGCGGTATTGTTATTGCTATCGGCATGTTGGTGGATGCGGCGGTGGTGGTGGTGGAAAACATTGTTAGCCAAGGTCAGCAATTACGTCATGCGCCAGTAGCACATCGCGTATATCGCGCAACCTTAGCGGTCGCCAAACCGGTTATTGCGGGTACGGCGATTGTGATCATCGTATTTGCCCCTTTGTTAATGCTAACAGGTTTAGAGGGGAAATTGTTTTCGCCTGTTGCTATGACTATTGTCTTTGCGATGCTGGCTTCGTTAGTGATTGCTTTGTGTGTTATCCCCGTACTGGCGGTAAGTCTCATTAAAGTGTCAGATAAACCTGCGCCGAAGTTTTTGCAATGGCTATTACAGCGCTATCAACACGCCTTAACCAAGGTTATCCAGCGTCCTGCGCCTTGGTTGATTATGGCGCTACTGCTAGTAATGGGGACGGGCTTGACGGCGAGCTTTGTCGGTAAAACCTTTATGCCCGTTATGGATGAAGGCGATTTAATCGTACAGCTTGAAAAGCATCCTGACGTCAGTTTAAGCGAATCTTTAGCGGTCGATAGCCAAATTAGCCAGCGGCTTTTGCGTGATGTAGCTGAAATAAAACAAATTGTTGCTCGCATCGGTTCAGATGAACTCGGGATGGATCCGATGGGTTTAAATGAAACCGACATGTTCATGCAATTGCACCCCGCTACAACTTGGCAGGTGTCGTCTAAAGAAGCGCTCACCGAGAAAATCCGCACTATTTTACAAGAGTATCCGGGGATTAATTTCAACTTTACTCAGCCCATTCAGATGCGGGTTTCAGAAATGCTCACGGGGACCTCTGGCGATGTTGCGGTCAAAGTGTTTGGTGACGATGTGGCAACTCTCAGTCATTTAGCACAAAGCATTGCTCACACGACTGAGCAAATGAGTGGTAGTGTCGATGTACAAACCACCATTATTGATGGCGGTGAATTTGTGAATGTTCGGCTACGGCCTGAGGTTGCGGCGCGTTATCAGCTTACTACCGAAGAGTTGTCTCGACGTTTACGGATCTTTGTTGATGGTTTGCAGGTGGGTGAAATTACCAATGGTAAGATTAAAACGCCCTTATTGTTTAGTAGTAGCCAGCAACCTAATCAAGTGAGTTATCTTGAACAGTTAGCAACTTTGCCGATAAGTTTGCCAAATGGCAGTGTGGTCGCGTTAGCGAGTGTCGCTACCATTGAAACGCAGTTCGGCCCGAGTTTAATTGAGCGTGAAAATGGCAGTCGTTTTGCGGTGGTCACAAGTAATGTGAGTGGTCGTGATATCGTCAGTTTTGTTGAAGAGTTAAAACAGCAAGTTGGCCAAGCGGTTAGTTTACCCAGTGGTTACACCATTGAATATGGCGGTGAGTTTGAGAATCAGGCACGAGCAACCAATAACTTACTCATGATCGTGCCGTTGGTTTTGCTGGTGATCGTGCTGATTTTATTCACCACCTTTCGCTCTTTAGCGATTGCGGGGCTGGTGTATGCCAATATCCCTTTTGCCCTGATGGGGGGCGTGTTGGCGTTGTTTATTAGCGGTGAATATTTATCGGTACCGGCATCGGTAGGTTTTATTGCCCTACTGGGGGTGGCTGTACTTAATGGTGTGGTGATGCTGTCACATTTTCAAAGTATTGATGAACGCTATAACGACATTAAAGAGTTGGTTATAGCAGGCGCCGGCGATAGGTTACGGGCTATTTTGATGACGGCAACAACGGCTATGTTAGGATTGATCCCGTTAGCCTTAGCCACGGGGCCAGGAGCTGAAATTCAGCGACCGCTGGCGATAGTGGTGATTGGCGGTTTAATTACTTCAACGCTGACCACCTTATTTTTACTTCCTTTAATGTATGCGCGTTTAAGAGGCCGTCATGACAGAACTTGAGATGCTATATGTGTTTTTTCCGTTAGAGCAACGCGATGCCGTGGTGGATAGTTTATTGGCTATTGACGATCTGAGTGGTTTTTCTATTGTCACCTTAGATGGCCATAGCCGTGATAATAGTAAATTTGACCGCTTGGAGCAGGTTGTTGGTTATCGGCAGTTATGTCGTGTTGAAGTGATAGTGAACAAACTATTGCGTGAGCAAGTTATAGTGCAATTGCGACAATGTCGCTCAGCTAAAACGGGTAATAATGGGTTTCGTTATTATGTGATGCCGGTGTTGGAAAGCGGCCACTTGTGAGTCATTAGCCATGATTAAAAACACCACGCCCTGCAATAGCAGGGCGTGAATGACGACGATAAAATATAGCAGTTGCTACTGCACTTGCGGTTAAAAAGTATAGTTAAAGCCAGCATAAACGGTGCGACCCATTCCTGGTACGCCAATACCAAACGGGATGCCATTCAACGACATGGTCATTCCTTGGCCGGTATACACACCACCCTGGGGTAGATAATAGAATTTATCCAGTAGGTTCTCTACACCCACATCAAGCCGCAGTGACTGCCAGCTATAACTAAATCGCGCATTGAGCAAGGCATAACCCGCAGTTGCCGGCTCACCACGAATCGTTGATACTCGATTCTTATTTTTACTTATCTGCCATTCTAAACTGTTTTCCCAGCCCGCTAAGGTGTGGTTGAGTGTTAACTTGCCATGCAGCGGCTGCACATTATGTAAACCCGCATCGGTATCGGTATTGCGTGCATCTATGTAACTGAACAGGGCTTTAAGTTGCCATTGCCCACTATTATTGTTGGCTAATGTGGTTTCAGCACTGAGATCGATTCCTCGCAGCTTGGCACGTTGGTTTTGATATTGCAGCACATTAAACTGGCCTGCTAACCAACTGCTGTTGGCTGCCACCGCATCAATATAATCTTGCACATCGGTGTAATAGGGCGTGATGATTACCTGCTGTTGTTTATCTTTACTTTGCCACGCTAAGCTTGCCGATACGGTATGCGCTTTTTCTGGTGCTAGCGCTATATTTCCCACATAACCATTACCATCACCCACCAAATTATTCATCGATGCAGCCATAGGCCAAAATGACCATGGATAGGCTTCATAGAGGTTGGCTGAGCGCATCTTTTGCGCTAAGGCTAACTCTACACGCATGTTGTCGGTGAGTTGATAGCGGGTCAGTGCGGTAATGTCTAAGTTGGTATCGCGTTGTTTGCGTTCCGCTGGGTTAAAGGCTGCCGCATTAGGAACTTGCATGCCCATCGCGCTTGCTGACGTGTCATAACCTTGCACTTCATCGGCATTGCGTGTCACGCGCTCTACTCGAACGCCATAAAGCAGTAACCAATCCGGCGTTAAAGTTAACTCGTGCTCGGCAAACACCGCACTGCGATCACGACGGCCATTATTGATATTTAAAAACGTACCTGGGCCCATACCACCGCCTGACGCAGGCCAGTAATCATCTAAAGAAAACTGTTGTAACTCACTGCCTAAACGTATTGTTGAGTGAGCCAAAAAGGTCATTTCAACATTTAAGCTTAGCCCCCGGTTGGTGGAGTCAGAATGCATTGGCATACCTGCAGCGCAGGTGCCAGCAGGATCGCCATGAAAACGGATCGGGGCACAGGCCTGACCGCCCATCGCATTAGAGCCATACCAAAATTGCCGATCAGGGCCAAAATCCATCACATGCTCAACTTTTTCTTGATATATGCGGCTTTGCCATTGCCCCCACGCAGTTGTGCGTTGCCAGCTAAGGTTAATTCGCTGTTGTTCGTTATCGAGCAAATCCATCCGCTGATTTGGGTAGAGTTGCATGGGCATATTTTGGTAGCCTAATTGCAACTCGATGAGATCGGCTGCGGTTTTATAGGCAAAGCGTAGCTGATGGTTTTGGGTTTCATAAGCACTTGAGCCGACTTCATCTAGCGGCAGTGTTTCGCCAGGTCGACCTGTAGCATTAAGGGTTTTAAAGTTGGCCGCTGCCGTGTAATTGTTGCCTTTGCTCCAATTACCGCTATAACTTGCATACAGTGCTGCGCTACTGTGGCTCACTTTCAGATGGCTACCACGAGCTTGGTTATTACTGCGATAAAAGCCACCTAGTTCGGCCGTCGTTTCTGCTTGATCTGAAAACTCAGCGGCTTTGGATTCACTGATGATGGTGCCGCCAATGCTATCTCCGCCGACACTGACTGGCGTAACCCCGGCAAACACAGAAAGCTGACCGACATCAGATGGCGCCATGTAGGATAGCGGTGGGTTCATATGATTAGGACAAGCAGCAATTAAATCCATGCCATCCACTTTAATGCGCAAGCGATCATCGGCTAAGCCGCGGATCATTGGTAAGCTTGAAACGGCGCCAGTTTGATTTACGCTAACACCAGCAAAAGCGTTAAGTAAAGCTGCCGTATCACTTGTTGCGGCTACCTGCGCTTGCAGTTCACTGGCCAATAATTGTTGTGCCATACCCACCGGTTGGCGCTGCCCTTCAACTTGAATATGTTCAATAGTTGGCTCGTTACTGTCTGCGGCCATTAAAGGGTTAGCTAATACGGCCAGGCCAATGGCCGCAGCCAGTTTAGAGAGTTGAGCAAGGTGCTGAGAATGAGATGAGTGCATAAAACTCCGATAGCATTGAGAATTTTAAGCTATGGTAGTATTTTGCTGCGCTTAAAGTAATGCGGCATATTGTCGCAGTAACGGCTTAGGTGGGACGATGTTTAAGCAGTTTTCGCTGTAAGGTACGCCTGTGCATTCCCAAGCTTTTCGCTGTTTGCGAAATATTGCCATCGTGTTTGGCTAGCACACGCTGAATATGCTCCCATTCTAATTGTTCCGGTGACAAAAACACACTGTTCGACGGTGTTGGGGGGTGTTCTGGTACAGCTAAGTTGTCACCAAAAAGCGTTTGTTGTAGTAATTGAAAATCGACGGGCTTGGTCAGGTAATCGTCAGCGCCTTGTTTCACTGCTAGCACGGCAGTATTAATACTGGCATATCCAGTTAATACAATAATACGGCTGTGACTCAATGCCATTCGTAATGGTGCAATAAAACTTAAACCAGATTGCTGACCAAAGCGCAAATCTAACAAATAGATATCAGCTTGTTCGGCAATTAATTCGGCCTCAGTTAATGGCTGATAAAATGCTTGGATTTGCCAGCCTGGTTTTGCTAAACGCCTAGCGAGTGTGTTGATGAGTGCAGGATCATCATCAACAATAACCAGTTTTTTAATCATGCCTGTCCTCCAAATAGCAATAGTGTTTCCATACCAGCAGAGGAGCGGTTTCGCCTTTTAATCTGGCCACCCAGGCGCTCGATAGACACATTAGCAAGAAATTGTCCCCAACCAAGGCCTTGTTCGCTGTGTTGTGGTAAATGGCCAAGCTCAGCTAGGCGTTGCTCGGATAAGCCTTCACCAAAGTCGATAATACAAAGCGACAACTGCCCTTGCTGCAGCGTTAATTTCAGCTCAAGCTGAGGTTTTTGCTGCTGTAAGCCAGCATCGGCCGCATTGTCTAATATTTGAAACAGCGCTGCGGCAACCGCAGTTGCTTCTTTTACATAACAACGGCTATCGTCCGTGTTTTCGGTTATCGTAACGTGAATGTCTGGACGAGTAACCATCCAAGACTGCAAGCTTTGTCGCAAGATAGGTAATAGCGGGGCTGGTTTCAAATCGCGCCACTCTCCGGCATGCTGGCGCAGTTCGACAATAATTTGCTGGCAACGGCTCAGTTGTTGTTGTATATCAGCAGTTGCGGGGTGTGCCGCGATCAGCGGTTGCACTTCGTCGGTTAATAACAGCAGGTTTTGAATAGGTGAAGCTAAATCATGCGCGGCATTGGCGGCGTATGTGGCAATGGCTAAGGCGTGCTCTTGACGTACTTGCTGCTGTTGTAATTGATTAAGTTGCTCTGAGGTAGTTCGGTTCAGTGCGGTTTGCCGGCTAATAAACCAACTGATAACGATTGCAGAGATAACAAAAGCGCACCACATTTGCCACATATGGCGTGAGAAGGGCTGCATTACATTAGTATGCAGCATATGATGGCCAATGCCTTCAGCCGCTTGCAGGATCTGTGTTAAGTCACCCATCCACAGTAATAAGCTGTAGGCAATAATAGCACCCAAAGCGAACACATAACTTAGCCAAGCGGGTAATAAAACAGCCACAACTGCCACAGGTAGTAATAATAGCGCAACAAAGCCATTACTGACCCCACCGGATAGTGCTAACAGCGTAAAGATCGCCAATAAATCGAGCGCACAGCAGACAACAAAAAGTAATTGACTTTCGTGCCATGCCCTCGGTAATTGCAGCTGTGCTAAGTTAGTGGCTAATAAAGTACAAAGCACAAGCACGATGACATTCCACGCTGTGACCGGATAGACCATTATGCTGCCCAGTAGCGCTAATAACGTTAAGATGCTGAAGATTAAAGCTCGGAATTTCACCAGCTGCCAAAAAGAGGTGGTTGCCGTAAACATGTTATTTTCCATCTAGTAAGGGAAAAACTGTAACCGCTAATGCTCTTGGCGTTAACAAGCAAAAACGCAGACGAGTCTAGCATAATTATGTGTTTGAGCTGAAGATAGCATCCATTATACATACACCGTATCGCAGTTATTTTAATCAAGTCGCACGCTAAGCAAACTGAAGTGTTGTACTTAGTCGCAAAGACGCTTAAGTTAAAATAAACACCAGACAAATCATGCTGTTTTGACATCAATATTGCAAAGATGTCGCGGCAATATCTTCAGGAATTCAGTTTATGCGTGCGTATTTTCGTTTAGGCCCCGCCACTTTAGTAACGGCGGCTTTTATTGGCCCAGGCACGGTAGTAACCGCTTCATTGGCTGGCGCGAACTATGGTTACGCCCTGTTATGGGCATTGTTATTTTCTGTCATCGCAACGATGATTTTACAAGAAATGGCCTCACGCTTAGGCATCGTTACCGGTAAAGGTTTGGGTGAAAACCTTCGACATTTGGTACAACAGCCGCTATTAAAAGTGTTGTTATATAGCCTGGTGGTGGCGGCGGTTGTTGTGGGGAATAGTGCTTATCAAGGCGGAAATTTAACCGGTGCTAGCCTGGGTGCCGATGCCATTTGGGGGCAACAGTCGCTGGTGCTGTCGCTAAAGCAACACTCGGGGTTAAACCCTTGGTCATTGTTGTTAGGCGTCATTGCGATCGTGGTACTGTGGCGTGGGCAATATCAACGGATTGAGCGGTTTTTAATTGGCCTAGTATTGCTGATGAGCTTGGCGTTTATCAGTACCATGCTGCTAACCAAGCCCGATCTGGGTGCGATGTTTTCGGGCATGCTGTTACCCACAATTCCTAGCGGCGCTACCTTAACGGTGATTGCTCTTATCGGCACCACGGTGGTGCCTTATTCTTTGTTCTTACATGCGGCAAGCTCCGCTACTAAATGGCACAATCAACCGAATAAAGCACAAGCTTTAGCAGAGTCTGCGGCTGACTTACGCACCGCCATACCCTTAGGTGGCTTGATCACTTTGGCCGTGTTATCGACAGCAGCAACGGCCTATTTTGGCAAAGGCCTGCAAATGGAAAATGCCGGTGATTTAGCGTTGTCGTTGCAACCGGTATTTGGTGCTGCAGCAACCTACTTAATGGCGTTAGGTTTACTAGCAGCAGGTTTGTCATCAGCCATTACCGCACCGTTAGCCGCGGCTTATGCTTTGCGCGGCTTGTTACAGCTAAGCCCACAATGGTTTCGAATGAGTTGGTTACTGATTATTTTGGTGGGTATGCTGGTATCAAGTTTGGGCTTAAAACCTTTGAACATTATTTGGTTTGCCCAAGTGGCTAATGGTATTTTGCTGCCAATCATTACTCTGTGCTTATTACTAGCCGTGAACTCCTCACTGCTGGGTACCTATCGCAACAGCTTGCGGCAGAATGTGTTGGGGGCGGCGGTATTTGCTGCAACCTTATTATTAAGCGGCCGCACCCTTTACCTGGCTTTTTTTAGTTAACCCTCATCCGACCACACTCAGGTACAGGTCCGACCGGTGTCTGAGTGCGGTCTGACCAGTGTCTGAGTGTGGTCGGAGGTGTTTTGGGGAGGGTAATGAGAGCATAACGTCGCTATTGTTAGCAAAAGCCATTTCAACGGTTTTTGGGAGCGCTATCCGCTGGCGCAATTTCAAAAAAAGTTCTCGTGGGTTTGCGACAAGGCACCTCGTTGTGCCGTTCGGCTATTAGGTCTGCATACATGAGTTATGTTAATATTACGGCCATGTAATGCAGCGAAACAGGCCTGATAAATTCTATGGCAAGACGTACGAAAGCCGAAGCAGAAACCACTCGCGCAGCGATCTTAGATGCGGCTGAACAGCTGTTTTTTCAGTTTGGTGTATCTCGAACCACACTCGAGAAAATTGCTCAAGCCGCTAATGTTACCCGCGGTGCTATATACTGGCACTTTGATAACAAAGCCGATGTGTTTAACGCCATGTTAGAGCGGGTGCGCTTACCGTTCCAGCATTTGTTGGCGGAAGTGGATAGTAATCCGCATGTCGATCCTTTCTTACAGGTGCGAGACCTCATGGTTAACGCCCTACAAATGATTGCCAATAGCGAGCAGTTGCATCGTGTGCTGACAATTGTATTCCATCGCTGTGAATATCTCGATGAATTAAACCCGGCCGTAAATAAACAAGATGAATTAGATGCGCAAACCATCGCGGTGATGCAGCGAGCCTTTGCACGTGCCGAGCAAGCGGGGATGTTACGAACGGGTGTATCACCTCGTCTGGCGGCATCGGCTTTTCATATGTATGTTGGCGGTATTATTAGTAGTTATTTATTAAAACCGCAGCAATGCGATTTAGATCAGCATGCCGCTGTATTGATTGATGCCATGCTGCAAGGTTTAAAGCAGCGTTAATCCCCCAGTAACATTAAGCATAAAAAAAGCCGGCTATTTAGTGTGGGACTAAAAGCCGGCAAAGGTACGAATCGGTGGCAGTTTTACCTGCCTACTAAGTTAGGTTTGGCTTTGCTCAGCGTTCGCGCGGGGTTTCTTGGTAAACAAACGCATAATCACCAAGTAAAAGACCGGCACTAAAAACACGGCCAGTATCGTGGCGGAGATCATGCCGCCTAGTACACCGGTACCAATCGCATTTCGACTGGCAGAGCCTGCGCCGCTACTGATCACCAGTGGCAATACGCCAAGTGAGAAGGCCATTGATGTCATAATAATGGGGCGTAAACGCAACCGAACTGCTTCTAAAATGGCTTCGACCAGCTCTTTACCTTGTTGCTGTAACTCGCGTGCAAATTCAACAATTAAAATGGCGTTTTTCGAGGCCAGCCCCATGGTGGTTAACAACCCTACTTGAAAATACACGTCGTTGCCTAAACCGCGCATATACGCTGCTGTTAACGCACCAACAATACCGAGCGGTACAACTAAGATCACCGCAAAAGGCACGCTCCAGCTTTCATACAAGGCCGCTAAACATAAGAACACCACTAAAATCGACAGCGCATATAAAGCGGGTGCTTGTGAGCCAGAGAGTTTTTCTTGATAAGAGGTCGCGGTCCATTCAAAACCAATACCGTTAGGCAGCTGGCCAATAAGCCGTTCCATGGTATTCATGGCATCACCCGAGCTTGAACCCGGTGCCGGTTCGCCTTGATCTCCAGTGCGGATACGCCGTTGTAACGCTCTAAACGTTGCGGGCCATATACCCATTCGCTGCTGGCGAACGAGGCGAAACTGACCATCTCTCCGTTGTCGTTGCGCACAAACCAACGCTTGATATCTTCAGGTGTCATACGAAATTCAGGTTCGGCCTGCACAAATACTTTCTTCACGCGGCCACGATCTAAAAAGTCGTTAACATAGGTCGAGCCCCAACCAATCGACAGGGTTTGGTTAATATTGCTAAGAGAGACACCAAGTGCTTGTGCTTTTAACTGGTCAACATTAATTTTTAACTGCGGCCCATCTTCCATGCCATTTGGCCGAACACCAACTAAGCCGGGTTCTTGCGCTGCCATACCCAGTAGTTGGTTTCTGGCGGCTAACAGTGCTTCATGACCCACACCGCCTCTATCCTGTAAGAATAAGGTAAAGCCGGTTGCGCGCCCTAACTCGGCAATAGGCGGTAAGTTAAAAGCAAAAATTTGCGCCTCTTTTACCGTCATAAAATAACCCATGGCACGGCCAATCACGGCTTGTACGCTGTCGGAGGCATCACGTAGGCTCCAATCTTTTAAACGCACAAAGGCTAAGCCCATATTCTGGCCGCGACCAGCAAAACTAAAGCCCGATACGGTAAACACTGACTGCACCGCTTGCTCTTGAGCATAATGGCCGGCAATTTTGTCCATTACAGCTTCTGTGCGTTCTTGGCTGGCGCCGGTGGGTAATTGAATTAACGTAAGGAATACCCCCTGATCTTCCTCGGGTAAAAATGACGTGGGTAAGCGCACGAACATCAGTGCCATCACCATCACGATGGCACCATAAACCAGCATTGAGCGTTTTGGCCGAGCAAGCATGCCCGCCACACCGCGCTGATAATTGCGATTGGTTTGCTCAAAACCCCGGTTAAACCAACCAAAAAAGCCTTTTTTTGCCTGATGATTACCGTGGATGGGTTTGAGCATAGTGGCACAAAGGGCAGGTGTGAAAATGATCGCAACCAGTACCGACAGCGCCATCGCGGTAACGATAGTAATGGAAAATTGCTGATAGATAGCGCCGGTTGCGCCACCAAAAAAGGCCATTGGCACAAAGACCGCAGATAATACTAAGCCGATACCCACTAAGGCGCCGGTGATCTGTCCCATAGATTTACGAGTGGCTTCAATAGGGCCTAACCCTTCCTCGCTCATTACCCGTTCAACGTTTTCGACGACTACGATGGCGTCATCGACTAATAAGCCGATGGCCAGCACCATACCAAACATGGTTAAGGTGTTGATTGAAAAACCAAAAGCAGCCATCACGCCAAAAGTACCTAGTAGCACCACGGGCACAGCTAAGGTAGGGATCAGTGTGGCGCGGAAATTCTGCAAAAACAGATACATGACCAAGAATACAAGGATAATCGCTTCAATCAGCGTTTGTACCACTGAGCTAATCGATATTTCGACAAAAGGCGTGGTGTCATAAGGCACCACAGTACTTAACCCCGCCGGGAAATAAGGGCGCAGTTCATCCAGTTTGGCTCGTACCGCGGCAGCCGTATCAAGGGCATTCGCACCGGTTGCTAATTCAATAGCTAAACCCGTGGCCATTTTGCCATTGTAACGGGCGATCACGGAGTAATCTTCACCGCCAAGCTCAACCCGCGCCACATCTGCCAATTTCACGGTTGAGCCATCGCTGTTGGTGCGCAGTAATATTTGGCTAAACTCTTCGGCTGAGGTTAAGCGTGTTTGCGCTAAAATAGCCGCATTAAATTGTTGACCGGGGAGGGCGGGCGAACCACCCAGTTGTCCCGCTGTCACCTGATTATTTTGTACTTGAATGGCCGCAGTAATATCGGCGGGGGTCAGTTGAAATTGGTTTAACTTATCGGCATCTAACCAAACACGCATCGCATATTGGCTACCAAACACTTGTACGTTACCTACCCCGCTGGTGCGGCTTAATGGGTCGCGCACATTGGCCACGACAAAGTCAGCAATATCATCGCGTGTTAAGCTGCCATCTTCAGAGATAAAGCCAACGACCATTAAGAAAGCGCCATTCGATTTAGCCACACGCACACCGGCTTGCTGCACCTCTTGTGGCAGCAAGGGTAAGGCTTGTTGCAGCTTATTTTGCACCTGTACTTGTGCAATATCGGGATCTGTACCGGTTTCAAACGTTAGCGTTAAGCTGATATTGCCTGAAGAGTCTGAGTTGGCCGACAGGTACATCAGGTTATCGAGGCCATTCATGGTTTGCTCGATAACTTGTGTCACCGCATCTTCAGCGGTTTGTGCAGATGCACCGCGATAAGAGGTGCTGATACTGATCGCCGGTGGCGCGATCCGAGGATATTGCTCTACCGGCAGTTGTTTGATGGATAACAAGCCTGCCAACATGATAACGATGGCGATAACCCAAGCGAAGATCGGTCGATTGATAAAGAAATTTGCCATGTGCGACTCCAGGGTTACTGCACAGCAGCAGAATTAGGTGAGGTTTGGGTTGCCGTTACTGTGCGTACCTTGGCGCCAGGCCGAATTTTTTGTAAGCCCGCGACAATCACGCTATCTCCAGCGTTGAGGCCAGAAAGCACTTGCCAATCTTGACCCACAGCACGCCCGGTCTCAATGACCCGTGCTTCAACAATGTTATCCTGGGTGACTAACATCACCGATGCTTTACCTTTGGGCGTTCGGATCACCGCTTTTTGCGGCACCATCAGGGCATTTTGGTCGATACCATGCTGTAGGCGGGCTCGAACAAACATGCCAGGTAATAAATTACCCTGATCATTGGCAAACACGGCACGCAAGGTCACCATGCCCGTGCTGGGATCGACATTCACTTCAGAGAATTGCAGGCTGCCCTTTTGCGGATAAGCACTGCCATCATCTAGTAACAGTTCAACCGTCACTTCGGCACTACCCATTTGCTGATGTTGCCGTTTAAGTTGCATTAATTCGCTGCTTGATTGCGTAAGATCAACGTAGATAGGGTTAAGTTGCCTTACCGTCGCCATCACCTGTGCCTGATTCGCCGTTAACAAAGCTCCTTCGGTTACATTCGAGCGACCAATTTGACCCGCGATAGGTGCCGTGATCTCGGTATAATCTAAGTTAATTTGCGCGGTTTGTAAGGCGGCCTCACTACTGGCAACTGCGGCATTTGCTTGCATTAAAGCCGCTTGAGCATCGTCATAGTCTTGTTGGCTAATGGCTTTTTTACCGATTAACCCTTTTAAGCGATCGGCTTTTAGCTGTGCGTTGTGTTGCATGGCTTTACTGCTGCTTAAATTCGCTTTGGCATGAGCCAAAGCGGCTTGATAAGGCGCCGCATCAATTTTATAGAGCACTTGTCCGGCAGTGACTAATTGACCTTCCGTAAATAAGCGTTGCTTTAAGATACCGTTGACTTGAGGGCGGATCTCCGCCTGACGATAATCCGTGGTGCGCCCGGGTAATTCAGAGATCAGCGGCATAGCGGAATGTCTTAACGTCACAACTTCTACTTCTGGCGCAGGGGCAGTACCTTGAGTGGCACTGGGTTCAGGTTGGCTACAGGCTACTAATAACATGCTGAATGCGGCAGCACTCAATAGTTTGGTCTTAAAACGCATAAAAACTCCTGTGAGGCATAACTGAAAAGTTGCGATAAATAACAGTAGCAGAATAATTGATGCAATATACATACAAGGCTGTATGTTATCAAGCGCAACAAGACTTATCGTGCTGTATGTGCGACTAAAGACTATAAACAGCGGTTGAATGTTGAAAGTGAGTTCGCTTCAGGATCAGAAAGATAACAAGTAATGGCGAGGGGCAGCTTGACTTGTCTTCGCTATATCCATAACTCATGGGCTGGTTCTGTTACTTATGAAACCAACGTTGTAATTAGAACAACGATAAGCCCAATTCTTCAGCAATAGCGGTTATTAGTTGCATGGCCACTACCGAGTTGCCAAACCGGTTGAGCGGTGGACTCCAAGCCGTGATCACCCCAAATTGCGGCACAATGGCAACAATAGCACCACCAACGCCACTTTTTGCCGGTAAACCCACTTTAAACGCAAATTCTCCAGATTGATCATACATGCCACTGGTCGACAAAATGGCGTTAACGCGGTGCGCGTCACGTCGGCTGCAAATTTGTGCTTGGGTGCCAGGCTGCACGCCACGGTTTGCCAAAAACAGCAGGGCTCGCGACAATTCGGCGCAACTAATGGCGGTTGCACATTGATGAAAATACTGCGCCAAAACTAAGGGCACTTCTGCTTCAATATTGCCAAAGCTTTTCATCAAATAGGCGAGGGCCGCATTGCGATTACCGTGCTCTAATTCGGATTGATATACTTGTTGATCGGCATAAATTGTCTCGGTTTGTGCTAAGCGGCGAATAAAGCTAAGAAAAGCACTTTTACTGGCAGAATAATGACTTACCAACACATCCGAGACTAAAATAGCCCCGGCATTAATTACGGGGTTACGTGGAATGCCTTTTTCCCATTCTAGCTGCACAATTGAGTTAAATGGCTGGCCTGACGGCTCCATATTGACGCGTTGCCACAGCTCGTCGTCGAGTCTATTCATCGCCATCACCAGCGCAAAAATTTTCGAGACACTTTGTAAGGAAAACTGTTGCTCAAACGCACCGGCACCACTGACCTTGCCATCCAAGGTGGCGATGGCAACCCCTGCTTGTGCGGGGGCGACCTGTGCCAATGCGGGGATATAGTTGGCCACTTTACCTTCGGTATAGCGCGGCTGATATTGAGTTAATAACCGTTGTAATAAAGCTTCTAAGCTGGGATCGGCATAAGACATAATGGCGAGATATCGTAATAGCAATAAGGCTGCAGTATACCATAGCCAAGTTGAGCATTGCAGGCGCGAGCGCGGTTTAACCTGTTGTCGACCATCAGCGCAGGGCTTGGCTAAACTCAGGTATCGTTAAGCTAGCGTCATAACGAATATTTTGTTCGAGTTGATCAAAGATCCACAACAAATGCCCTACTTTTAGCTGGTTGGCGCCTAAGCGTGAGTTAATACCTTGGATATAAGCGCGAAACTCTCGGCCCAAGCCACATAAATCGGCTTCTTCTGTGGCGGTAAGTAAGGCTTGTTCACTGAGCGGTCGATGTGCATGTTTTTGCGCTTGAGCTAACGCAGAAAAGTCGCGTTGGTAAAAGTACCACAAGGCAAAAGCCATAATAACAAGCATAACGATGACGGCGGCTACGATATTATCGAATAAAAAATTGAACATGGTCTACCTCGTTAGCGGTGAAGCGTCAGAAAAGGTGTGGTTAGCCGAGTGAATCGTTTCATTGGCCATGTTACGTGGTGAGCGGTGTTTTAGCGCAGTTGTTTAGGCGTTTTCTTAACATGATAAGCAGTAGCAATGTCGCTTACTGAGATACCTAAAATCCCAGCTGCGGTAGGCCGCAGCTGGGATGTTCGGTGTAACAGGTGCTTAATTAAAACTGCACGGTATAACGCACACCCAGTTCCCGCGCATCATTGCTTAAAATACGCAGAACATAGTCACCGGTATTCAACCGAGCATTATCATAGCGCTCATCAAGCAGGTTTTGCGCATACAATGACACTGACCAGTCACCCTGAGCCGGTGCATAGCGCAGATCCATATTAATTAACTCACGGCTATCGATTTGGGTAAAGCGGCCACTGTCACTGCTTGGTTCGCCATACATCTCATCGCGGAAAGAGTAATCTAGCCGTGCGGTCAATTCGGCACCGCCTTCCAACGCAAATTTATACGTTGCGCCCAGCGCGGCTGTAACGTCAGGTGTCAACGGTGCAACGGGTTTCACAGCACCGATCTGATCTACATCAACATCGATATAGCCTACTGCGCCATACAGTTTAAAGGCGTCAGTGACAAACCAGGTGCCTTCCCATTCAATACCACGTGAGGTTTGGCTTACCACTAAGTTTGTGGTGCTAAACCCGCCTTCTGCGGTAGTGCTCACCTGATAGGGTAAATCATCATATTCGGTGTTAAATACCGCAATGCTCATGGCAAAGTTATTATTGATTTGCCCTTTTAAGCCCACTTCGTAGTTTACTGCCGTGATGTTTTCAGAAGCCACTAAGCAATTTGGATCGCCAAACAAGCAGTAAGGACGCGCCGGGAACTGACCTGATTGATAACCGCTTTGGATGCTACCGTAAATATTCAAGCCATTTTGCATGGTGTAGTTTGCGGATAAGTCATAGCTTAGCTGGCTCCAGCTGTCGCTCGCAGTAAAAGCACCAATGCCGACATCGGCAATCACGTCTTTTTTGTCACGGTTAAAACGCAAGCCACCGGCAATACGCAGATCGTCTGTAAGCATATAGCCGACATTCACAAAGATAGCGCGGCTAACTGAGCGCTGATCCAGCTCTAACAGGTTAGCGCCACCGTTAAAACGTGAATCGGCACCTTGCCGATTGCTGCCTTCTTCGGTGAAATAATAAATCCCAGAAACAAAATCGACTTCACCGAGGTAACCATTTAATTGCAATTCAGCAGACGTTTGATCCGCATTACCCACTTCAGGATAGTGATCTAAGCTAAAAATGGTGGCGTCATCATCTAAGCCGGCTTTGTAGTCAGAGGTGCGATGGCTAATGATGGCTTTAGTGGCTAAGGTATCGGTCAGGCCGAGATCCATGGTCAGTGATAAACCGCTGGCAGAATTACTGACTTCAGTGACTTCTTTAGTACCTGTGGCATTATCATAAATATTAGCCGCTACATCGCTGTTACGTAGTGGGCCTGCCGAAGTGGGTTGGCCAAAACGCTCACCAGTGTAATAAGCACCCGTAGGCACTTCATCTATTAACGTGGTGTAAGGGCGCAAGCCGCCCTTACCGTCGTTAGCATCAGCGGTAAGGGTAAAGCTTAAATCGTCTTGTGGCGAAAATTTAATAGCTAAACGCCCATAAGCTTCTTGGGTTTCACCCACATCATATTTGGCATTAGGCACGTTAATAAATTTACCTAAGCCATCACGCTCGTTATAGCCGACATTTAAGTTGAAGGCGAGGGTATCGGTCAATTCATGATTAACAAACACATCGCCTTTTAAGCGACCGCGTGTTCCGACGCTGACCGTAGCCTTATTCAGAGCGACTTCATCTGGTTGTTTCGTAATAATATTAATGGCACCGCCAATGGAATTACGACCATACAAGGTGCCTTGTGGACCACGTAACACCTCAATGCGCGCAATATTATTCAGGTTCCAGTTTTGACCGACTTGGCGGCCAAGATACACGCCATCCACGTAAACACTGACACCCGGATCGGTGGTGATCAGGTGATCTTGCAAACCGATACCCCGAATAAAAGGGTTAGCCGACGAAGTGTGACCAGCAGAAAAACCCGTGACATTTAAATTGGGAACAAATTTACCGACATCGGTTAAATCAGTAATACCTTGCTCGGCTAAGGCGTCGCCGCTGAACGCGCTGATGGCCACAGGCACTTCATAAATGGCTTGTGTACGTTTAGTAGCAGTAACTTCAATCACTTCAATTTTGCTTTCGCTATTAGCCGCAGCTTGTTGTGCTAGCGCTGAAGTGCTAAACAAACCTGCCATCGCCATAGCAATGATGCTTAGTTTGGTAGATACAGCAGGTGTCAGCTGTAGAGTTGGCATAAGGTGTCATTCTCCTGAGTAGACTGCCCAACCTATGGGCAAACCCGCGGAGTATAAATGCTGAATAGCTATATGAAAACCATTACCTCGCATTTAGCTCACCGTTTTTAATTGATGCTAATAGAGCGTAACTGAGGCGATAATTTGTGCCTGAGAAGATAAAATGTAGACGATATTTTGATTAAAGGTTTTACTCTCTTTTTCAAAATGCTTTTTGGTAAAACATTTTGGCATTTTGTTATGGCGGTTAAAGATTCGGCAAGGTGATATTCGTTGCAAACAGCACATGCTATGATCTGGCCCTTAAATAAGGTGTTCCATAGAGAGTATTTAGCTTGTTAACTACGGTAAAAATGTCACTAAATGGCTTGATAGGCCTTTGTCGCAAAGGGTCTTTGGTAGGGATATTTTTGCTGATCGGGCTTAGCGGTTGTGCCACCGTGTCGGTGTCGAATGTGGATAGCCGCGAGTATGTTAAGCAGCGGCGAGGCGATGTGTTAACTACGGGCACCATCAGCCAATATACAGGTGTCGTGCTGCAAATACTTGGGCTAGATCAGGCAAGCTGTCAGCGCGAAGCGGCTGAATGTGCCGAGATATTAAGTACCGGTTTAGGTTTAACCAGTGAACAACGCCTATCGGCGATGGCGGAACTGTGGTTACATCAAGCCTTATGGTATAGCCGTCCACGTAATAAAGATGTGCTGGCCGAGGTCGATGCCTATCTGATGAGCGCTCGCTATGCTTACGCTTATTTATTTTATTCTGGTGTGACGCCGATTAATCGTTTGTTTGAAGACCGACAAACGCAAGTGCGCGATTACTACAACTTTGCTACTCAACAAGCCGCAACCTTATTATTCTCACAGCAACAACGACGTTGGTTGCAGGACAGTGCTGTTACCTTACAAACCGAGCGTTGGCAGTTACGTAGCCAGTTGCAACATCGGCGCTTTCGCGAGCAAGCACTTCCTGCGCAGCTTGTGCCCACTAACACCTTGTCATTTCAAGGCTTGCGCAATCAATATCGCCGCGATGGTCTCGGTGCTGAATTAGTGGCCGTCAGTGCGGCGCCCACGCAATTAAATTTGCAGCAAGGCTATAGCGAATTACCCTCGCCGGTAGTAACAGCTGTATTGAGTTTTGGCGGTAACACGTTGGCGGAAGTATTAAGCACTGATCAGGTGACCTTGCATGTGCTAGATCCACTGCAACAGCAACAAGTAACGATTGCGGGGGCTGACATTCCGCTAGCGGCTAATTTTACCGCCGGTTACGGTTTATGGCTGGCGCGTTCTGATTTTTCTCGGCAAGCATTTTGGAATTTAATGGGCGCAAGCGATTCATTAGCGCAGCCACATTTATTTATGCTGCAGCCTTATGACCCTAATCGTAAAATTATCATTATGTTACATGGTATTGCTAGTAGTCCTGAAGCCTGGGTTAATACGGCGAATGAGGTTTTGGGTGATGAAAAGCTGCGTGCCAACTATCAGTTGTGGCAATTGTATTACCCTACGAACCTACCTTTGGTTCTGAATTTACAAGCTATACGCCAACGTATTACGCAAACCTTACGGCAGTTTGATCCTGAAGGCTTGGCTCCGGCTTCAGAAGATATCGTGATCATTGGTCATAGTATGGGTGGGCTATTGGCGCGTTTATTGGTGTCTGACTCGGGTGAGAAATTATTGTATGCCGTTAGCGAAGAGCATAAATTAGATTTAAAACGTCAGCAGCGTTTTTTTCAAAGCTTTCGTGATGATTTTACTTTTTCAGCTTTACCGGGGGCGAATCGGGCGATTTTTATTGCTACACCACATTTGGGTACGGCGGTGGCAGATTATCGTTTAGCTCGCTGGTTAGCCGGGCTCATTACCTTGCCCGTGACGGTGTTAGAACGCGTGGCCGAAGCCGCTGAGCTGTTAAATGATCCCAGCAGCAAGAGCCAAGCGCGGGTGCCATTGCGGATCACCAGCATTGAAAACCTCAGCGATAGCGATAGTTTTATCATGGCGGCGGCACGCATTCCGATTAATGCTGCGGTGCGGTATCACTCGATTATTGGGGTAGAACAACCCAGCTTACCCGTGGCCCAACACTCGGATGGCGTAGTACCCTATTTAAGCGCGCATTTACCGGAAGCTCAATCAGAGATGGTGATCCGCTCGGGGCATAGCGTACAAGAAACCTCGGCTGCCATTTTAGAGATCCGCCGTATTTTGCATCAGCACCTTGCTGAGTTAACACGCTAAACGGCAAGTATTTCCGTTTGCGTTAGATCAAGGCTGAGTCATTCAAAGCTCAGTATACTGCCGTCTTAGCTTAATAAGGGGTAGCAGATGCAAGCGATATCATGGGATGCGGCGTTAATTGCCAAATACAACATTAACGGACCGCGTTACACCTCTTATCCAACCGCGTTAGCGTTAGATCCTGCTTTTGACTCGGCCATGATTACCCCCGTGCTGCAAGACGCTCCGTCTGAGCTGAGCTTATATATACATATTCCGTTTTGTCATCAGCTTTGCTATTACTGTGGCTGCAATAAAATTGTCACGCGGCATCAGCACAAAGCTGATCAGTATTTAACGGCATTGGCGCAAGAAATGGCGCTGTATCAAGCTAGTGTAGCCGATAAGCGTATCACGCAATTGCACTTGGGTGGCGGCACACCCACCTTTTTAACGGAAGCGCAGTTAACGCAATTAATGCAGTTAATTCATCAGCATTTTCAGCTGACAACTGAGGCAGAGATCAGTATTGAGATCGATCCGCGCAGTTGTAGCGAGCAAAAGCTGCGACATTTACGCCAACTGGGGTTTAATCGTGTCAGTTTTGGTGTGCAAGATTTAGACGAGAAAGTGCAAATTGCCATTAACCGAGTGCAAGAAACCGAGTTGATCCGCCAGCAAGTGCAATTAAGTCGAGCACTAGGTTTTAGCTCGGTCAATCTGGATCTGATTTATGGCCTGCCATATCAACAGCCCGACAGTTTTGCTGAAACCTTAGCCGAGATTATCCGTTTATCACCCGATCGCATTTCATTATTCAGCTATGCGCATTTACCAGAGCGCTTTGCCGCGCAGCGTAAAATTCCCCACGACAGTTTACCGGCTGCGCCTGCAAAGCTGCAGTTATTGCAATTGGCGATCACGGCGTTAGTAGGAGCCGGTTATCAATTTATTGGCATGGATCACTTTGCTAAAGCCAGTGATCCACTGGCGATAGCGCAGCAGCAAGGCCATTTGCAGCGTAATTTTCAAGGCTATACCACAGCCGGGCAAGATGCGTTGTTAGGGTTGGGCGTGTCAAGTATTAGCCAAATCAACGGTGTATTGTGGCAAAACAGTAAGGTATTAGCCGATTATTATGCTGCCTTACAGCAACAACAGCGGCCAGTTGAGCGTGGCTTTAGTTTAAGTGAGGATGATCGGCTGCGCGCTGCATTGATTAGCCAACTCATTTGTCATTTTAAACTGGATATCACTGCTTTTTGCCAGCAATGGCAGTTAATCGATTTTTGGGGATATTTTGCCGATGCGGTGCCGCAGTTGCAGCCGTTTATCACCGATGGATTACTTGTCGCCAATGACAGTGAGTTAACAGTGACTGCCTTAGGTCGACTATGGGTTCGCAGTATTTGTGCCTGCTTTGATGCCTATTTAACGCAAAGTCAGCAACGTTATTCCAAGGTAGTATAAATCGGCATAGGGCAGGGTAAGTTGACTTTTTTAATCAAAATGCTGAAAAAGCTTTCAGCAGTGGTTCAGTTGTACAGTGCAAGATTAACGGGTGTTTAGCAGAAAGTGGAGGCTATTATGGCCACAACAATCACCAAAACCCTGTTTGCTGTTTCTTTGTTAACGCTGGTACAACTGCCAGTGCTCGCGCATCAAGCTTCGCCCGTTGCCATTGAGCGAGTAGGTCATGATGTGTTGGTGTATACCTTAAGGCGGGCTGCCGATGAATTAGTGAGAGTGGCCCGCATCGATCCGGTGCAACAAGGCTATAGCCGATATTACAAGGTTAAGCATGCAACACCGCGTATTGTTGCCAAGCAGCGTCAAGCATTACAGCAGTTAGCCCATGAACATCAGCGTCATCTGGTGTCGTTAGAGCGTCAGCTTGACCGCGAATTAGCGCAATTATCTGATGCTTATCAGCACAGTCATCACAAAGCCAAACCCAAACAAAAGAGCAAAGCAAGACAAGCGTATCAACGTAAAGTTGAGCGGGCTTATGATAAGTTTGCGCATCAAGTAGAAGTAGCGCATAACCAATTTGACAGACAGCGTGAACAGATCTTGCTTGCGAAATACAGTTATCAGCCGCATGGGCGCGGTTAACCAAACACGTATAGAAATGAGCGGCTATCGTAATTGATAGCCGTTCGGTTAAATCATCAACCAACCGCTAATGGCAAAAGCGCTTAAGGCCAGTGCACCGCAAAACAGCGCATAGGGCAATTGCGTTTTAACGTGCTCGAGCAAATCACAGCCCGCGGCGACGGAACTTACCGCAGTACTATCAGAGATAGGCGAGCAGTGGTCACCAAAAATCCCGCCGCTTAAAATGGCGGCTAATACCAATTGAGGGGGTAAATTTAATAAGGTCACCATGGGAATGCCAATGGGGATTAAAATGGCGAAAGTACCCCAGCTAGTACCGGTGGTGACTGACATTAAAGAACCGGCCAAAAACAGCAAGGCTGGGATTAAAAAATGCGGGATATTTTGATCGACCATACCGGCAATCACGGTGCCGGTGCCTAATACTTTTAAGCTGCTGCCTAAAGCCATCGACAGCAGCACAATAGTCACTACTGGCAGTAATTCAGACATGCCTTTAAAACCCATATCCACTAACTGCTGATGCTGGAAGCGGCGGCTGATAATCATCATGGCATACGCCACTAAACAGGCTAACACGGTGGCATATAGCACCGAGCGCGACCCCGAGCCCTGCACTAACTCGCCGTTACCGGTTAAAAACATAAAGCCAATCATTGAGCCTACTAAGGTTATTAACGGTAACAGCATAAAGGCTGGATGGCTGGCCGGCGTTTCAATTTCTGTTTGCGGTAATTGCTCGCTGGCGCGCTGTTCTACCCGTTTTAACGGGCCATATACTTTGCCACTGATAATGGTATACAGCACCACGGCTAGCGTAAATAAGGCATAAAAATTCAACGGGATACTGCCTAACAGCACTGAAATGGCCGGCATCGGTAACTCATAAGTACTTAATAAACCAAGCACATAAGCCCCCCAGCCATTGAGTAAAATGATAATACAAATAGGCGAGCTGGTACTGTCGATGATATAGGCAAGCCGAGCACGGCTCATTTGAAATTTATCAAATAAACCGCGGGTGCTAATCCCCTTGGTTAGCGAGCTGAGGTTCGATTCAATAAAGGTAAAAAAGCTGATACCAAAGGTCAGTAAACCGGCTTGACGGCCAGAGCGGGCAATACCTTTTCGTACTAAAAAATCTACCGTTGCGGTAACACCGCCAGAGAGGCGTAAATAAGCTAATAAACCACCGACTAACAAGGAAAACATTAAGATCCGAGCATTACCATCATCAGCGGTAACCGCGACAATACGCTCTAAGGTTTGAATACTGCCATCAAGCAGTAAACCCGCACCAAAGCCTTGTCCTTGCTGCATGAAAATCAGTAGTTCGGCGGTACAGAGAGATAATAACAGCGCTAAGATCACTTCTTTACGCCAGAGCACAACCGCAATCGCTACGATTGCCGGTAACAGGGTGAGCCAATTTGCCAAGATGTTCTCCGTTTTATGCGGGATCTGCTGGATGATGGCGGCCATAACGCTCAGGCGCTGGGTTCATCGCAGTTTGGATAATTAATGATTTTATACAGGCTAACTGTGCCTTCTGCAAGCGCGAAACCTGTGGCTTTACCCAGAAACTAATTAAAATATCCTATTGTCTTTTCATGCGTTTGTATTAGGATCTGTATAAGTATTGCAGTTTAAATGGGCTAATCATGAATAAATTGGTTTTCCTGATACTGGCAGTCAGCAGCGTAATAATGGCAAAAGCAATGACAATTCCTGATTATCACCCGTATCAACAAGCGCATTTAAATAAACCGCAACTGCAATTTAGCGATATTGCGCCGTTAATCGAGCACTACCAAGTGCAGCCATGGCTAACGGTAACCGAACTGGGGCGTTCGGTGAAGCAGCAGCCCATTTATCAACTTCAATTAGGCCAAGGTGACAAGCGAATATTGGCTTGGTCGCAAATGCACGGTGATGAATCTACCGCCACCGCGGCTCTGTTCGATTTATTAAATTATCTACAGGCACCAGAGCAGGCGGCGTGGCGCGAGCAGTTATTTGCCGAAATAACGCTGTATATTATACCCATGCTCAATCCGGATGGTGCCGCTAAGCACAGCCGAGTCAATGCCCAAGGTATCGATATTAATCGTGATGCCCTGGCGTTACAAAGCCCAGAAGGGCAGTTGTTAATGGCGGCAGCCAAGCAGATTAAACCGCATTTTGCTTTTAACTTGCATGATCAAAACCGTTTTCATGCGGCAGGTCCTTATCCTAACCCCGCAACGATTTCATTGTTAGCGCCGGCTTATAATGCCGAACGTGAGATTAATGCTAGCCGCCGAGCTGCGATGCAGTTAATTGCGCATGTCCAACCTTGGCTTGAGCAGCAGATCCCGCAGCATATCGGTCGTTATGCCGATGATTGGTCGGCCCGATCTTTTGGCGATACGTTTGCGGCGATGGGCATTAGCACGGTGTTAGTGGAGTCGGGCGCTTATCGTGGTGATGACAATCGGCAAATGGCGCGGCGGTTGAATTTCCAACTCTATGTGGCTTGGTTAGCTGCGATTGCTAGCGATAGCTATCAGCAGGCAGATCTCGCCTTGTATGACGCCATCCCATTTAACCGTAGCGGCGGCATGAAAGATGTCTTGCTACAAGGGTTAACCGTGAGCATCGGCGACACGACGGCTAAGGTGGATCTGGCCATTAATTTGGCGCTTACTGGCGATCGGCGCGCGCGTATTGATGAGCTAGGTGACTTATCCTTGTTCAGCGCTTTTCATCAATTTTCGGTGCAAGGTTTAGCTTTTAAAGCTGGGCAGGCTTACCCGCTTAACACGGCCTTGTCTTTAGACACTGAGGCACATCTCGCTTTACTGCAGCAAGGTTATACCCATTTTTCGGGTGATAAGGCTTTGTTGCAAGCAAGCAGCCGTTTGCCCGTGCTGCTGAATCCGTTACGCCCGACACAAGGCTCGCCACAACTTTGGCAAGGTGCCACGTTCTTATTAGTTAATACGCAAGGCAAGGTTGTGCAAGCCGTATTAAATGGCCAATTAATTAGCGTGCCCAGCGGCGTTATTCACAACCCGTTAGGCACTTAATGGGCTTTACGGATAAAGCAAATAGGCTTGACGCTGTTTTAAAAACAGCTGTAGCTGTGGTTGCCAACTGGCGCGGATCTGCGCCTCACTTAAACCGGCAGCGATTTGCAAACGCAATTGATCGGTGCCGGCTAATTTATCCATAAAATCGGGCGCGCTAAATAGCGTTTTCGCATGACTATCAAATAACTGATTCCAGCGCATCAAATAACTCAGCGTTAAGCCGCCAGCCGGCACGTGGCGTAAATCTTCACCATGTAGCAATTGGTCCATTAAGGGCGGTTTTAATGCGGCACCTGGTGTGCTAACCGGGGTAAAAGCAAAGCCGTCAGTGGCAAACTTATCATAACCAATCACTTGAAACGGAAAATCTGTGCCACGGCCAACACTGAGCGGTGTTGCCTCAAAAAAGCCGAGCGATGGATAGAGTTTAATCGCTTGTTGATTCGGCAGGTTGGGGCTTGGTGGGATCGGTAAGGTATAAGCTTGCTGGCGTTGATAGTTCGCCACTGGGATCACGGTCAGTGTTAACTTATCAGCTTGAGCTATCCAACCCTCGCCTTTAATCATTAGGGCTAACTCACCCACGGTCATACCGTGTAATAATGGAATGGGGTGCATCCCCACAAATGACTGAAAAGCTAAGTCGAGCACAGGCCCATCCACATAGGCGCCATTCGGATTAGGCCGATCCAGCACCAGCATCGGTTTTGAAAATTCGGCTGCTGCCGCTAACATGTAGTGCATCGAGCTAATATAGGTGTAATAACGTACGCCAACATCCTGAATATCAAACAGGATAATATCCAGTGCTTGCATTTGCTCGGGGCTGGGTTTTTTGCTGGCGCCATACATTGACCACACCGGTAAACCCGTGCGGCTATCTGTGCCATTAGCGATAGCGGCACCAGCGTCATGATTCCCTCGAAAACCATGCTCTGGCGCGAAGATCGCGACCACCTGAATGTTTTGCGCCAGTAAAAAGTCAACCAGATGTTGTTCACCCACTACCGAGGTTTGATTAACTAACAAGCCAACACGTTTACCTTTTAGTAGCGGCAAGTATTTAGCCGGTTGCTCAGCGCCGGTCAGCAGCACGGGCGCGGCACTATTGGCCAAAGCTAGCGGGCTAAACCAAACGAGAAGCGTGAGCGCAAGGTGCCAGACGGATTTCATTGCATCGCCTCCAATGCTTGGCGCACGAAGCCCTGTTGTGCTGTTAATTGCTCACGGCAACGGGCAATCGGTTGGCCACTGAGTAAATGTAAAATAGCCAGCTTGGCGTTCATTTGGCTGTCTTGTAAAGCTTTTTCCGCCACTGGCGCAGTGCAATCGGTGGCTTGCATCACTATACGAATGGCGCGAGCGACTAATTTTTGGTTGCTGGCATGCAGGTCGACCATTAAATTCTGATAAACCTTGCCGGTACGCACCATGGCGGCGGTGCTGAGCATATTTAAAATCATTTTTTGTGCGGTGCCGGCTTTCATCCGGGTTGAACCGGTGACCACTTCTGGCCCAACTTCAGCGCAGATGGCAATATCGGCAGCTTGTAGCAGTGGGGCCTTGGCATTACAACTAATAGCGACGGTGCTGGCGCCTAGCGAGCGCGCATAGGCCAGCCCACCTAGCACATAAGGGGTACGGCCACTGGCAGCAATGCCGACTAACACGTCTTTAGCGCTAAACTGAATGCGTTGTAAGTCGGCAGCACCAAGCTCTGGGTTATCTTCGGCGCCTTCAACGGCTTTATATATCGCTTTATCACCCCCGGCAATTAAACCGATCACTTGCTGATCTGGCACGCTATACGTGGGAGGGCATTCCACCGCATCTAAGATCCCCAAGCGACCACTGGTTCCTGCGCCCAGATAGATTAAACGACCCCCGTGCGTAAAGGCTTTAACAATCTGATCAACCGCTGCTGCGATTTGCGGTAAAGCGGGGGTAATGTGCTGCGCAACCCCTTGGTCGGCTTGGTTGATTAACGACACCAGTTGCAAGCTATTGAGTTGATCGATATTGGCACTGTCGCTATTACGTGCTTCGGTGCTCATGTTGGCCAGTTGGGTTAATAATTGTTCTGTGTGCATTGTCTTGCCTGTCTTAAGAAGAAGCGGCCAATTTGGCCGCTAGAACTAAACCCCCCGCTAATGCATCACCGCGGGCAGGTTGTAATTGTGCTTGTAAGTTATCGCAAAGCCAAGGCTGGCAATGCGTGGCTAAGCCACCTAATAACACCAAGGGCAAATTTTGCTGGTTGAGCGCGCACTTAGCCAAGGTAGAAATGGCAGCACCTTGCTGTTGTTGTAATTGCTGGCTGAGTGCATCCTGATAGTGATAGATCAAGGGCGCCAGTTTGGCAAAGTCGCTTGCATTGGCTTGTTTTAACCAAGGCAGCAACTGCTCGGTATTCGCGCCACATTGCTGACTAACCGCAGTCAGTAATGGGCTAAGTGGCCGTTGCCAATCTAATTGCCATAACAGTTGTCGTACTAATTGTTGACCAAGCCAAGCGCCACCGCCTTCATCGCCAATACCAAAACCCCAGCCACCTACCTGGTGTTCAGTGCCATCCTGTTGCAAGCGCATACCCACCGAACCGGTACCAATCGCCACCACCACCACGGGTTGGCCTAAGTTCGCACCATATAAAGAGGTACGCGCATCCGTTGTCAGCAGCCAGTGAGCGAAAGGGATTTGCTGGGCTTGGTTAAATGCTTCGGCTAACTGCGGATTTCCCGCGCCCGCTAAGCCGAAAATAGCACTGACGTCAGCAGGGCGGGCATTGGCTTGTTGGCAAAGCTGCAGGCTAAGCTCACGCACATGATGAATAGCTGCTGCAAAATCGTTGGTCAGCTGGGCAGCACCAGCGCGAGCCGTCCAACGTTGGCCGCTTTGTTGACACAGCAATAGGCCATCCGTTTTGGTGCCACCGCCATCTAAGGTTAACAAGTAACGCATTAAGCCTCCTTGGCATGCGCAGACGTGGTTTGCTGTGCGCTGCCGCTATAACAGGTTAAAAAGGCCAAAAGCGTGGCGATACATAACTGCCAGGTGAAGCCTAAATCTAAAGCCGCTAAGTTTGGACTAAGCTGCTTTAATACATAGGGTTGCAATACTAAGCAAGTAACAAAGCCGACACACAAGGCGGCCGTCACACTATATCGATTACCGCGCCGAGTAAATAACGCGGTAAAAAATACGCCGAGTAAACCGCTGTAAGAAAACACCATTACGCTAAGCGCAAAGGCCAGTAGCGGCATATCGGAATACTGTTGCCAGTAAAAACATAAGATAGCCATTAAGGATAACGCGATAGCCGTTAGCAGCATGGCGCATTGTCCGGCACGGACAAAATGTTTAGCTTCGGTAGCCGGTTGGCGGCGTAAGCGCCAAGGTTGATAGAGATCTGCAACCAGTACCGAGGCCATGGAGTTTAGCCCTGAGGTAATGGTTGAAAGCGCCGCGGCAATCACGCCGACCACCACCAAACCCCGTAAGCCAGATGGCAATTCATTTAGCACATAGTACATAAAGACAGTGATTTTCTCGCCTTGAAAGCTGTCTTGTAATACCTGTGTGCCTGCCGCTAAATCTGGCCGTTGATAAAACAAGTACAATAAAAATCCAATGACAATAAACACCAACATCACTGGGATCACTAATAACACTGAAGAGAGCAGCGCTTGCGCGCCTTTCGCCGGTGTTTTACAAGTCAATACGCGCTGCGTCATATCTTGATCTAAACCAAAGGCCGCAATATTTAATAAGACAAAGCCGGTAAGCGCTGACCAAACATTAAAGACGCCTGCCGAGCTAAAATCCAGATGGAAATCGAATAACAACAATTTCGAACGGGCTTGCTCTGGCGGATAACGTAAAGCCTCAACAACTTGTTGCCAGGGAAGATCGAGGCTGCTGTATAAATAAAACAAAACCAGCAAGGCGGCACTAACATAGACAAAGCACTGTAATGCATCGGTATAAATGACCGAGCGGATACCGCCCATCATGGTACAAAGTAAACCGATCACGGCCAATAACGCGACTGCGGCCACAATACCGCTGGCGTTGATATGATTAAACAGCAGCATTGAGACCGCTAAAGCCGCCATATATAAGCGCGCGCCACTGGCAAAAACCCGACCAAATAAATACATTTGCCCAGCATGATTTTTCGCGCTGGCGCTAAAGCGCTGTTCTAATAACTCATACACGGTGGTGACTTTTAGCTGGTAATAGCGAGGGATCAGCCATTTAATCACAAACCAGGCCGCCAAAATGGCGCCAAAAGAGCTGGCTAAATAGGTTAAATTGCCACGAAAGCCCATATCGGGGCCACCTAAAAAAGTGGCTGCCGATTGCGACGTGGCAAGTACAGAAATTGCCACTAACCATGCGGGCATTGAATTAGCCGCTAAGAAGTAATCACTGCTGTTCTTCGATTTTTGTTGGTTGACCCACCATGCCAATAAACCAAGGATCAAAAAGTAGCTGCAAAAGACCAGCCAATCTAATAAGGTGAGCTGCATTACGCTTTGCCTGTCGAAATTAATACGCCAAACCCACCCCGCAGCACATCGTTGTGATGGGGTTGCTGGCAATTGCTAGCTGCAGTAAAGCATAAGTTATAGAATGTGAATAGACTAAAATATTCTTGTTTGCGTATTTTTTATGAATAATTTATGTTTAACCCTAATGAATTAGGCTAAGGATTTCCAATTGGCTACTGCTCGCCTTGGTTGCTACCGCAAAGTATTGCTAGCAATGCTGTCAACCTCACTGTTTTGGACTGCTATGGATATAAATGCTGCTGCGCGCAAGCCGGCAATAGATGTGCCCCACATGTTGGGACAAAAATTGATGTTGGATCTACGTTATTACTGTGACACGCCCGTAGCGGCGGGGCAATGTCGAACGCCGATGACGCAATTACCTGCAGCTTTAGCCGAGTTAATTCAACGCTATCAGATTGGCGGCGTTATTTTGTTTGCAGAAAACGTGCAACAACCACAGCAGATTATTCAATTAACCGAGCAGTTGCAGGCGGCTGCTCAAGCGCAAGGACATCATTTACCGCTTTTTATCGGTATCGATCAAGAAGGCGGTCGCGTGGCGCGTTTACCCCGCCAACAATCAACCTCGTTTAGCGGTAATATGGCCATCGGTGCCACTTATCCCGTGCATGGCACCGCCTTTGCTAGCCAAGTAGGTACGGTTCTGGCGCATGAGCTGTTAAGTTTAGGCATTAACGTTAACTTTGCGCCCACGGTTGATGTGAATGTAAACCCCTTAAACCCGGTGATTAACGTCCGTTCTTTTGGTGAAGATGCCAAACAAGTGGCAGAGCTGGGTGGGGCGATGACAGGCGCGATGCAGCAAGCGGGCTTGTTAGTTTCGCTAAAGCACTTTCCAGGACATGGCGATACGCATGTTGACAGCCACTTGGGGTTACCCCGTGTTGATCATAGCGCGGAGCAAATTGCCAATACCGATTTATACCCCTTTGCGAAGATTATTCAGCAATATGATCCGGCGATGATCATGACTGCGCATATTCAGTTTCCGGCTTTAGACGACAGCGTGTTCGTGAGCAAAAATGGCGAAACCATGTTAAAGCCAGCGACGTTGTCGCGGAATATTTTGCATGGCGTTTTGCGCCAACAGCTGGGTTATAAAGGGCTGATTGTTACTGATGCCTTGGATATGGCTGGTATTAGTCATTTCTTTACCGTACCCCAAGCCGTGATTGAAACCTTTGCTGCGGGGGCTGATATTGCCTTGATGCCAGTGAAATTACAAAGCCCAGCGGAGTTACCCCAACTGGCCGCTTTATTAGATGAATTAAGCGCGGCCGTGGCGCAAGGGCATTTAGATAAGCAAGAATTACAGGCGTCTTATCAACGTATTGTTAAGGCTAAACAGAGCCTAAAAGCGTTAAGTCAGCCCAGTCTCGCGCTGGCGACAAAAACCTTAGCTAACCCAGAGCATCGCGCCGCTGAGTTGGCCTTAGCCCGAGCTGCCGTCACCGTGGTTAAAGGGTCAACGGCATTACCGTTAACCTTTGCGGGTAAAAAAACGGTCTTGTTAATGCCTGATACCAGTAAGGGCCGAGTGTTGCAGCAACATTTGCAGCAACTTGGCGCGAATAGCGCTGATATCACGGTGATCAGTTTAGTGCAGCTTAATTTAGATCAGGCCAAGCAACAGATTGCCGCAGCTGATCAGGTCATTGCTGCCTTTATTTCACCGATGCAATCTTTAGCTGAAATGGGCGGTATGGACGATCTTGCTGCGAATACCAATTTGGCTGAGGCGTATCAAAAGCAGCAGCGTTACTTTTACCAATTATTGGAATATGGTGCCGCGTTAAAGAAAGATCAGACCTTTGTCAGTTTGCGCTCACCTTACGAAATCAGCCTGTATGCACCCTTGGTGCAGCGCACCATCGCGACTTATGCCTACCATAACTGGCAACAGCAAGATGGTAGCTTAGTCAGCCCAATTTATCAGGCTCTGGCCGAAGTATTGGTGGGGCAGCGCCAAGCCACGGGCCAATTACCGGTCACGTTGCCGCTGAGTATGCCTGCGGTTACGGCGGGCCAATAGGCATGTTTGGTGTGCGCCAACACTGCCAAGCCATTTTGGTGCAACAGCCCGCGGGCCGTTTGTTGGCGCTGGATATATTGCGAGGCTTGGCCATTATGGCCATGGTATTGGTGAATAACCCAGGCAGTTGGCAATATATCTATGCGCCGCTACGCCATGCCGAATGGCATGGCTGGACAGTGACCGATCTGATCTTTCCGGCTTTTATCATTATGGTCGGCATGTCGATCCAGCTGAGCTTGCGGCAAAAAGTAGCGCAAACCAAGCTTGAGGTCATTCAAGCCGGCGCACTACGTGCATTAAAACTGTATTTGCTCGGGCTATTCTTGGTGCTGTTTTATTATAACTTTCGTGATCCGGCTTACAGTTATTTGCAGCAAAAACTTCTAACGGTACGTTGGTTTGGTGTATTACAACGCATCGCCTTGGTGTACTTTTGTACCTTATTAATTGTGCTGTATTGCGGCACCCGAGCGCGAGTGCTTTGGCTGGTGGGCTTATGTGTAGTTTATCTCGCTTTGATGCAATACATGCCATATCAGGACGCGCAAGGGCAACAATTTGTTGGGCTTTGGCAATTTGGCAATAATTTTGCTGCCTGGTTGGATCATCAGATACTCGGCGCGCAGCATGTGTTTTTTCGAAGCGCTACCCCCTTTGCGTTTGATCCCGAAGGCTTATTAAGCACTTTACCGGCCATCAGCAGCTGTTTACTGGGCGTGGTGATGGCGCAACTTTTACAAAGTGACCAGCCTCTCGCGTTTAAAATTCGTTTACTGGCTTTAGCCGGTGTGGCGATGGTATGGATTGCCGAACTCGCCCATCCGCTGTTACCCATTAATAAAATGCTATGGACTCCCACCTTTGTGTTGTTGAGTACCGGTTACACGGCGTTATTGCTGGCGGTGATTCTTTGGCTTACCGAGATTAAACGTTATCGCTTGTGGGGGGCTCCGTTAGTAGTGTTTGGCGTTAATGCTATTTTGTTTTTTATGTTAGCGGGGGTGGCAGCTCGCATCTTATCCATGCTGCCAGTGGCAGGGACGACTTTGGGGAATGCCTTATTTCGGGAAGTTTTTCAGCCGTTATTCGGTAATTACAATGGTTCGTTAGCCTTTGCGTTGTGCTTTTTAGCGATAGCGTATCTGGGCATGTTGGTTTTGTATCGGCGCGGTTTTATCTTTAAAGTGTAAGAAATGCCACGCGGGATAACAGTTGTTGACCTGGTGTTGACAGTAGCCATAGCAATAAAATGCAGTTGGCTAATACGATAAGCCAAAACTCACGCTGAAACAGTGGCTTACTGCGTTTGTGCGCGAGTTTTTTCTGGGCAAATAACGCCCCTGGCCAGCCGCCAATTAAGCTAAACATTTGTAAGCTTTCTTCAGGTAAGCGCTGACTTTGCCTTGCAATGGCCGCGTTTTTATCCGCTTGATATAACCAATAAGTAAAGATACTGACCTCGATATAAAGGATCGGTAAGATATACGGCAAGGTACCAAACAATAAACTAATAATCACCAGCATTAAAAAGGCCGCCCGAAAATACAGCGCCAGATCTTTAGCATACTCTAAGTCAACGGTATTTTTCGGGATAACAAGACGTTCTTTGGGGGGGGCAATTGTTGCGTTACTGTCGATGCTTAAGCTAACCGCAATTGGCCGACCTTTTTTATCTGTACCTAGGTCAAAACGCAGCAGATCACCCTCAACAGGCCGGTGTTTTGGCTGAGCAAAATCGCGGATATGAAAAAAAAGTTTCTGGTTCGTTTGCTCACAAAACAAAAAACCAAAGCCTTTTTTGTCTTGCCAGAAAACGACCTTGCCTGTCAGTTGCATCAACTACACCTCACTGACCCAGCAAATGGCTGAATAGGAATCAGTGTAGCAGAAACGGCCAACATTGTTTACTTCCGGCTCTGTAAACGCATCGATAAATCAATAGCCGTAACATGCTTGGTTAAAGCACCGCTGGAAATAAAGTCGACACCGGTGGCCGCAAGGGCGCTAAGGTTTTCGCTCGTAATATTGCCAGACACTTCCAATTTAGCTTGGCCTGCGGTCAGCATTACCGCTTGTTGAATATCGGGCAAACTAAAGTTATCTAACATAATAATATCAGCTTGAGCACTGAGCGCTTCGGCTAACTCGGTGAGGCTCTCGACTTCAACTTCAATCGGTTTCCCTGGAAAATTAATACGGGCTGTTTGCACGGCGTTGCTAATCGTGCCCGCGGCAGCGATATGATTTTCTTTAATTAAAAACGCGTCGAACAAACCAAAACGATGGTTTAAGCCGCCGCCGCAGCTTACCGCATATTTCTGAGCAAAGCGCAGACCAGGCAGGGTTTTACGGGTATCCAGTAATCGGGTGTTGCTGCCTGCTAGAAACTGAACGTAGTACGCTGTGGTGGTCGCAGTGCCGCTGAGCAATTGTAAAAAGTTAAGTGCACTGCGCTCTCCGGTTAGCAACACACTGGCTGGGCCAGTTAAAGAACACAGCAGGCTGTTGGCTGCCACTTGGTCGCCATCGGCAACATGCCAACGCACGCTGACGTCGGCACTAAGTTGTTTAAATACCTCATCAACAAAAGCCGTGCCACAGATCACACAATCTTCACGCGTGATAATAGTGGCATCTGCATATTGCTGAGGGGGGATCAACGATGCGGTGATATCGCCTAAAGCAAGCGGTTGCAGACCTAAGTCTTCCGCTAGCGCAGTAGTCACCGCACGCGGAATTTCGTTGGCTAATAACGGGTGAGCAAAGGGTACGACGTGTCTGTTCATAAGTTAAATGCGCTGGATCAGTGTGAGTTCATTGCCTTGTTGCCGGAATTCTAACTGTTTTAGGGCGCTCATACCTAACAAAATCTCTGAGCCAGCTAAATTAGGTACTATGCTGGCTGGCACATTATGTAAGGTTATTAGGCCAAGCTTTAGTTCGGCAATTTCGCTGCGCCAGGCGGTAGTGACACCATTAGCCGTGGCGACACGCATCTCTGTGCCCTTAGGCAAGCCTAATTCTGCCGCTGCACTGGCGGAGATCGCTACCGTGGTGGCGCCAGTATCCAGTAAAAAATCGATGGGTTTGCCATTGATCAAAGCGACACCTAAATAGTGTCCTGCTCGGTTTCGTGCTAATTTCGTGGTGATTTCATTGGCAGAAACGCTGCTTTGCAGTTGTTGGTTCGGGTTTTGTTGCTTACTCAGATAATCTTGAAAAAACCAAAACAAGGCACCCGCCAGCAGCAGCCAAGTGATCAACGTAAAAAATTTACCAAATGCAGAACTGACTTCAGGTGCTTGCATAAATGTAATCCAGCATTGACAATAGCCCAACAGCTTACTGAGACAGCCGTAAAAAGGCAAAAATACCCCATGAGTCGCTTTGCAAGCCCCATGCCCCATTTAATTCAACGGCCATGCAGTCATTTTGATGCACGACCAGATGATACTGAAATAAACTTACTGGTGATCCACAATATTAGTTTACCCGCCGGTCAATTTTGTCAGGATCCGCACCACAGTTATGTTGATGCCTTATTTAGTGGCACCTTGGATTGTCGCGCGCATCCTAGTTTTGCTGATTTGCAAGGGCTGCGCGTGGCGGCCCATTGTGTGATTTGGCGCGATGGACAAATTTTCCAATACGTGCCTTTTGAGATGCGAGGCTGGCATGCTGGTCAAAGCAGTTTTGCCGGTCAGCCAAGATGTAATGACTATTCAATAGGTATTGAGTTAGAAGGCACGGACGAGATACCCTATACTGAACAACAATATAGTAGTTTGCTGCGGTTAACACGGAGTTTGCTGCAGCAGTATCCAGCGATAACCCTGGAGCGTATTGTGGGCCATTGTGATATTGCACCAGGCCGCAAGACCGATCCCGGAGCCGCTTTTGATTGGCAGCGTTATAAACAAGCGCTAAAGGAGAACAAGGCATGACTTTAATTAGTATGTTACTGGCATTAATTATTGAACGGCTTGCTGTACGCAGTGATGCATGGCAAGCCCGACCTTACTGTCAGGCATATTTAAAACTGACTGCAGGCTCAGGATTGAGCAAATTAGCCGAGCATAGCTTAGGTCGCTACCTGTGGCTGCTGTTACCTGGGTTAGTTATTGCTTTGATCTTGCATTTTGTGGATAGCCGTTTAATCAGTTTAATTGTGAATACCCTAGTGTTGTTAGTAGCGATTGGCTGTTGGCATTATCGGCAACTGTATAAGCAGTTTTTGAATGCGCAAGAACGTGGCGATGATGAAGCAGCTTATTTAGCTATGCAGCAAATTCGTCAAGACAGTGCCAGCAAAGTGGATGACAGCAACGGTTTACTGTTGGTCTGGTTAAACTTTCGCTATTACGCGGCGGTTGTGTTCTGGTTTTTAGTACTGGGTGCTTTTGGTGCCGTGACTTATGCATTATTACGTCATGTACAAGAGCAACCTCAGCTGAAAGATGAGCGTGATGATCAGGTTGAGACGGTTGATGCCTTAGATGAAAGCGAAACCGCGGCCACCGACAACTACAGTTCTTTTAACGCAAACAAAGCTGAAGCAACGCCAAAAGATGCGGTGCATTATTTACTATTTTGGGCAGATTGGTTCCCTGCGCGTTTATTCGGTTTAGGTTTTGCGCTAGTAGGGCATTTTTCGCGTGCTTCCAATGCGCTGTTAGGCTATTTCCTCGACTTTACCGCGGATAATCAGCAAGTGATTACTGATGTGGCTAAAGCGGCCGAGCCGATCGTTGATGTCCCTCAGGAAGTCAGCGATGACACCGGTAGTATGGTGCAGCTCGCAAAGCGCAATATGCTATTCTTTTTAGCTTTTACTGCTATTTTGACATTAAGCGGATGGATTAGTTAATCAAAAGTGATTTGCCAAGCAGGGCGCACAGCGCGATAGGGTCAGTGTTCAGTCTGACAATATTGTACTGGCGCCTTTTTTTATACGTAAAGCCTTACCTTGCTGCTCGTTAACTTGTCAGACCATTTAGCTTAGTACCGATTGATGCCACATTTTATCGAGCTAAAACTCTAAATATTTTTGCTTTTGCTATTCCTTGTAATCTCTGCTTTATTTACATACTGGTGTGAAACTGATAGCCTAGCGCACAATAATAAAAAATTGGTAATACCAATTTACAATGATGCGGCAGCTTGCCGTAAACAGGTAGCAGAACGTTTGACTCGCAATGACTGATTTAAAAATTAAGCCGGCAAAATTGTCCGATCGTATTGTCGAGCAACTCGAAAACCTGTTGCTTGAAGGCAGCTTTTCGCCAGGTCAAAAATTGCCCTCTGAGCGTGAGTTAGCCGAGCGGTTTGATGTGTCACGGCCCTCATTACGTGAAGCCATTCAAAAACTAGAAGCCAAAGGTTTAGTGAGTCGGCGTCAAGGTGGCGGCACCTATATCAAAGATACCTTGGCTGTGGGCTTAACGGATCCGCTGTTTGAGCTGATTGGCCGACACCCTGAATCACAATTCGATCTGCTAGAATTTCGGCATGCCCTAGAAGGCATCAGTGCTTATTATGCAGCGTTACGAGGTACTGAAGCTGATCACATAAAAATCAAAACCTTATACGAAGATATTTGTCGAACGCAACAACAGCAAGATATAGATGCTCAGGCTATGGCGGTCGGGCAGTTTTATTTAGCAGTCGCTGAAGCGTCACATAATGTCGTATTGCTTCATCTTGTTCGTGGCTTAACGCCGTTAGTTGAGCAAAATGTCCGTTTAAATTTAGCCGCCTTGCAGCACAGTGAAGGCATTGCCGAAAAGCTTAATGAGCATCGGCAACGGTTAATGCAAGCGGTGATAAATGGCGAGCCGGAATTGGCGCGTCAGGCCAGTAATGGTCACTTAGCCTTTATTGAAGAAGCTTTGTTAGAAGTCGGCAAAGAACGTTCGCGGATAGAACGTTCTTTGCGCCGTTCACAGCAAGCATAATTTTTTTAGCACGCCACGGGCGTGATTAACCATAGGAAACCTCGATATGTCTGAAGTCAGTAAGGTTGACATCGACGCTTTAGAAACCAAAGAGTGGCTGGAAGCGTTGGAGTCAGTGGTGCGTACCGAAGGGGTAGAGCGGGCGCAGTTTTTGCTGGAGCAAGTGCTAGAGCAAGCTCGGTTGGATGGTGTGGATATGCCTACCGGTGTGACCACCAACTATATCAATACTATCCCACCACAGCAGGAACCGGCTTACCCTGGCGATGTTAACTTGGAAAGACGTATTCGTTCGGTGATCCGTTGGAATGCTATCATGATCGTGCTGCGTGGCTCGAAAAAAGATCTGGAACTCGGTGGCCACATGGCGTCGTTCCAATCTTCAGCGGCGTTTTACGAAACCTGTTTTAACCACTTTTTCCGTGCACCAAATGAAAAAGATGGCGGCGATTTAGTGTATTACCAAGGCCACATTTCACCGGGTATCTATGCGCGCGCCTTTGTGGAAGGCCGTTTAACGGCTGAGCAACTGGATGGTTTCCGCCAAGAAGTCGATGGCAATGGTTTATCCAGCTACCCACACCCGAAACTAATGCCAGAATTTTGGCAATTCCCAACAGTATCAATGGGTTTAGGGCCAATCGCTTCCATTTACCAAGCCCGTTTCTTAAAGTATTTGCACGGCCGTGGTTTAAAAGATACCAGTGCACAGCGCGTTTATGCCTTCTTAGGTGATGGTGAAATGGATGAGCCAGAATCACGCGGTGCAATCAGCTTTGCCGCCCGTGAGAAGCTAGGCAACTTATGCTATTTAGTGAACTGTAACTTACAGCGCTTAGACGGCCCGGTTATGGGTAACGGTAAAATCATCCAAGAATTGGAAGGTTTATTCCGTGGCGCTGGTTGGAACGTGATTAAAGTGGTCTGGGGTCGTGGCTGGGATAAATTACTGGCAAAAGATACCACCGGTAAATTATTACAGTTAATGAACGAAACCATTGACGGTGATTACCAAACGTATAAAGCGAATGACGGCGCCTATGTGCGTAAACATTTCTTCGGACGTTATCCAGAAACGGCTGCTTTAGTGGCCGATATGACCGATGAAGAAATTTTTGCACTGAAGCGTGGCGGTCATGAGCCATCAAAACTGTATGCCGCCTTTAAAGCCGCGCAAGAGTGTACCGATAAACCCACGGTTATCTTAGCGAAGACGGTGAAAGGCTATGGTATGGGTGATGCCGCTGAAGGTAAAAACATCGCTCACCAAGTGAAAAAGATGGATATGACGCACGTGCTGCAATTACGCAAGCGCCTGGGTTTAGAAGATTACATCACTGAAGAAAAAGTGAACGAGTTATCTTACATCACCTTGCCAGAAGGCTCGCCTGAGTTGGAATACTTACACGCGCGTCGTAAAGCCTTACATGGTTATACGCCGGTGCGGTTACCGAACTTCACTAAGCCACTAACGCTACCTGAATTGTCTGCTTTTGACAGCCTGTTAGAAGAGCAAAAACGTGAAGTGTCTACCACCATGGCTTACGTGCGTGCGCTAAATATTTTGTTAAAAGACAAAAATATTGGTCAGCAAATTGTGCCTATTATTGCCGATGAAGCCCGTACCTTTGGTATGGAAGGCTTATTCCGTCAAATTGGTATTTACAACCCAGGTGGTCAGAACTACACGCCAGAAGATCGCTCGGTTGTCAGTTATTACAAAGAAGACGTGGGTGGTCAGGTATTACAAGAAGGGATTAATGAGCTGGGCGCCATGTCTTCATGGGTTGCTGCGGCCACTTCTTATAGCACCAACGATTTACCGATGATCCCATTCTATATTTACTACTCGATGTTTGGTTTCCAACGTGTTGGTGATATGGCGTGGTTAGCCGGCGATCAGCAAGCACGGGGTTTCTTATTAGGCGCTACAGCCGGTCGTACTACTTTGAACGGTGAAGGCTTACAGCACGAAGATGGTCACAGCCATATTCTGGCTAGCACAGTACCTAATTGTATTTCTTACGATCCAACTTATGCCTATGAAGTCGCGGTGATCCTGCAAGATGGTATTCGCCGCATGTACGGTGAAGCGCAAGAAAACATCTATTACTACATCACGGTAATGAATGAAAACTACCACCACCCAGCAATGCCAAAAGGCGCTGAGGAAGGCATTCGTAAGGGTATCTACAAGTTAGAATCTTTTAACGGCGGTCGCGGTAAGGTGCAGTTGCTAGGTTCAGGCACCATCTTAAATGAAGTGCGTAAAGCGGCTGATATTCTGAGCAAAGACTATGACGTCGCCTCAGATGTTTACTCCGTCACCTCGTTTAACGAACTAGCCCGTGATGGCCAAGATTGTGAGCGCTTTAACATGCTGCATCCTGATGCGGCAGAAAAAGTGCCCTATGTCGCCACAGTAATGAATAAAGCACCGGCCATTGCTGCCACGGATTACATGAAAAACTATGCTGACCAGATCCGAGCTTTTGTACC